>JAITAJ010000151.1 GCA_031284185.1 Accumulibacter sp.
GTGCCGACGGAGTATATAGCGCTCGTCGGGCTTGCACTTGGCTCCTTCGTCTCCAGCAACAATCTCACGATCATCAAGGCGACGCTCGGCGCGCTTCCCAGCTTGTTCAAAGGCTCCAAATACAACAAGGTCACCTATGTCGATCTGCTGGCCTTGCTGTTTGAGGTGCTCGCCAAGGTACGCAAGGAAGGCTTGATGTCGATCGAGAATGACGTTGAGAATCCGCACGACAGCCCGATCTTCGGCAAGTATCCGTCGATTTCTCGTGACCACCATGTCATGGAGTTCATCACCGATTATTTGCGCATGATGGTGGGCGGTAATCTCAACGCGCTGGAAATCGAGAACCTGATGGACATAGAGATCGAGACGCATCACCATGAGGCGGAAGTTCCCGGCCATGCCGTGAGCGCGGTGGCCGACGGCTTGCCGGCGTTCGGTATCGTGGTCGCGGTGATGGGCGTGGTCAACGTCATGGGTTCGGTCGGCGAACCGCCGCCGGTGCTGGGCAAGATGATCGGCGGCGCGCTGGTCGGCACTTTCCTGGGCATCCTGCTTTCCTACGGTTTCGCGACGCCGGTCGCTTCGCTGCTGGGGCAGAAGGCCAACGAAGAATCGAAGATCTATCAGGTAATCAAGGTCGTGCTGCTGGCGTCGATGTCGGGATATGCGCCGCAGGTGGCGGTCGAATTCGGCCGCAAGGTGCTTTTCTCCAACGACCGCCCGAGCTTCGCCGATCTTGAGGCCGATCTCAAGGCGCGCAAGGGCAAGTAAGCCAGTGCGTGTCGAGGAAACCGCATGAGCGAAGACATCCGTCCGATCGTCGTCAAGCGCATCAAAAAAGGTGTCGCCGGGCATCACGGGGGCGTGTGGAAGCTGGCCTACGCCGATTTCATGACCGCGATGATGGCTTTCTTCCTGCTGATGTGGCTGCTGGGATCGGTATCCGAAAATGATTTGAAGGGGCTTGCCGAATATTTCCAGAATCCGATGAAGGTGAGCATGTCCGGCGGTTCCGGCGCGGGCGACGCGACGAGCATCCTGCAAGGGGGAGGCCGGGATCTGAACAGCCGTTCGGGGCAGGTCAAGCAGGGAGACATCGACGCCGAGAAGCAGCGCAAGGAATATGAACGGCGCGAAAAGGTATCGCTCAACGCGCTCAAGCTCGACATCGAGAACCTGATCGAGAGCAATACGGTACTCAGCCAGTTCAAGAGCCAGTTGCTGATGGACGTGACTACCGAGGGGCTGCGCATCCAGATCATCGACAAGCTCAATCGTCCGATGTTCGATACCAGCAGCGCCGAGCTGCAACCCTACTCGAAGGAGATTCTCCGGAAAATCGGACAGGCGCTGAACGCCGTGCCCAACAAGGTCAGCTTCTCCGGGCATACCGACGCGGCGCAATTCGTCGGGGGCGACAGGGGGTTTTCCAACTGGGAACTGTCGACGAACCGGGCCAATGCGTCACGGCGCGAAATGATCGCCGGAGGAATGGACGAAAACAAGGTATTGCGGGTGGTCGGTTTGTCATCCATGGTTCTTTTCGACAAAAACGACCCTTTGAGTCCGTCCAACAGGCGCATCAACATCGTGGTGCTGAACAAACGAACCGAGGAAGCCATGCTGATGGAGGACGGGTACGGCATCGTATCGGTGGAAGGTTCGGATGATCTGACGTCGGCATTGGACACGGGAAACCCCGAGAAATGACCGGAAGAAACACATCGTTGCCCGCTGGAATGAGAGAGCGGGCCGACAAGGAAGAGAAGGTGGCGTGTTGATGGACATTCATGACAGCGGTTCGCGTGAATTCACGTTTACCCTGGCCGATTTCGAGCAGATTCGCAAACTGATCTACGATCATGCCGGCATCTCGCTTTCAACCGCGAAGCAGGACATGGTCTATAGCCGCTTGGCCAAGCGTCTGCGCGACAAGAATCTGAAAACCTTCGGCGAGTATCTGGTGCTGCTGAAAAAGGGCGACAAGCTCGAATGGGAGCAGTTCGTCAATTCGCTGACCACCAATCTCACGTCGTTTTTCCGCGAACCCCATCACTTCCCCATCCTCAGCGCTCACCTGAAGAAGTTGCAGGGCAAGTCTTCGATCAAGATCTGGTGTTGCGCCGCGTCGACCGGCGAGGAGCCTTACAGCATCGCCATGACCATCGTGGAAACCTTCAACAGCTTCAATGCGCCGGTATCGATTTTCGCAACCGATCTGGATACCAGCGTGCTTGCCATGGCGGCAAAGGGCGTCTACACGTTCGATCGGGTCGAGCGTTTGTCGCGGGAGCGTCTGAACCGCTTCTTCGTGAAAAACGCGGGAAGCGCCGACGGGTCATTTTCCGTGCGTCCCGAGCTGCGCCGGCTGGTGAACTTTCAGCGCCTGAACCTACTCGAACCGAACTGGGGCATACGTGGTCCACTGGATGCGCTTTTTTGCCGCAACATCATGATTTATTTCGATAAATCGACGCAACGCAAGATCCTTGAGCGGTTCGTTCCGTTGATGGACAGCAGTGGGCTTCTTTTTGCCGGGCATTCGGAGAGCTTTTTGTACGCGTCGGATCTGTTCCGTTTGCAGGGGAAGACCGTGTATGAGATGGTAAACAACAAACGCCGGTGACATGAGAAAATCTCTCGCGCCGGGAACGGCGACACGGCTACAGATGATCGTCAACCGCGTCATTTTCGTTGGCGCGTCGACGGGCGGGACGGAAGCGATCAAGACCTTCCTGCTGGGATTCCCGGAAAACTGTCCGCCGACGATGATCGTGCAGCACATGCCGGAATCTTTCACCGGGTCGTTCGCCGTGCGTCTGAACGGACTGTGCCGGCCGCAGGTGCTCGAAGCGCAGGGCGGCGAGATGCTCACTCCGGGAAGCGTTTACGTGGCGCCGGGACATTCTCACATGCGAGTGCAGAAAGTCGGCGCGGGATACATGACGGAATTGCTCAAGACCGCGCCGGTCAACCGTCACCGGCCATCGGTGGATGTCCTGTTCGATTCGGCTGCCGAAGTGGTCGGCCGGCATGCCGTCGGCGTCATCCTCACGGGCATGGGCAAGGACGGCGCCAACGGCCTCTTGCGCATGAGGCAGGCGGGCGCCAGAACCTTCGGCCAGGATGAGGCGAGTTGCGTCGTTTACGGTATGCCGAGGGAAGCCGCGCTGATCGGCGCGGTCGAGGAGGCGGCGAGCCTCGGTTTGCTGGCGCAGAAGGTTCTCGCCGCCAGCCGCGTCGGTTAGCGTCGATGCCGTTTCGACGGGCCGCCGGTCTTCCCGTATTGCCGGAAACGCCGTCCTTCCTTTGTCTTACGGGGAAGAATGTGGTGAAATAGCGGGGATGGCCGATTGATTTTGTTCATGAGTCGTTGTGACGTGAAAATGAGCGATGAGGATGCGCAAAGGGCGCAATGGCGCGGCAGCGTGGGAACGTGGCGGGATCAACGGCCAAAAATGGAATAAAATAGAGGTGGCGGTTTGCACGACTATCCGATCACAAAAAGGAGATCATGAATGTCAGATCTGCTAAAAAGCATAGATGCGCGTACCAAGTTGGCTGGCACGAACAAGCTGGAGATACTGCTGTTCACGCTTGGTACCAACTCTGGCAGCGGACGGCGGGAAACCTTCGGCATCAATGTATTCAAGGTTCGTGAGGTCATACGTACTCCGCCCATTACCGCCGCCCCGGAAATGCCCGCCTCGGTGGAAGGAATGGTGAGTCTGCGCGGAACCCTGGTTCCGGTGGTCGATCTGGCGAAATACACGGGCGTGAGGACCGATTCGCCGCGCGCCATCATGATCGTCACCGAATACGCCGGGCATACGCAGGGCTTTCTGGTCGAAGGGGTGGACAACATCCTGCGTCTCGACTGGAGTCAGATGAAAGTACCGCCCGACATGGTGACGGCGGAAATGGGGGGCCTGGTGACGGCGGTGACGGAACTGCGGGACGGGCGCCTGGTGATGATGATGGACGTGGAGAAAATCCTGTCGGCGACGACCAATTACGACGATGAAATCGTGTACCGCGACATCCGGCCGCTGAACAATCCGTCGCTGACGGTGTTTTTTGCCGATGATTCGGTGGTCGCGCGCAAACAGATCATACGCACGCTGAATGCGATGCACGTGAAATATGTCGAAGCGATCAACGGGCGTTCCGCGTGGGAAGAACTCGAAAAGATCGCCACGTATGCCGAGGCGGCGGGGCAGGAAGTCCAGAAGTTGGTGAGCCTGGTGCTGACCGATATCGAAATGCCCGAAATGGATGGCTATCTCCTGACGAAGAAGATCAAGACCGATGCCCGCTTCACGGGTGTTCCGGTCATCATGCACTCGTCGTTGTCCGGGATGTCCAATCAGCAATTGGGCAAATCCGTCGGCGTCGATGAATACGTTCCCAAGTTTGAACCGCAGAGACTGGCGGAAATTCTGACGCGGCGCTTGTTGGGAAACACGGCCGCTCAGGCGGGCGGATGAGGTTCGACTATATCGTGGAGTATATCGATGGCAACTGATCTGGTTGAAAGGAAGACCCTGCTCGACAGCGTCGATGCCAGAACCCAGCTGGCGGGTTCCAACAAAATGGAAATCCTGCTGTTTTCCCTGGGCACGAGGGAAACGTTCGGAATCAATGTGTTCAAGGTCCGAGAAGTGGGGCGCACGCCGCACATCACCAAGACGCCCAATATGCCGGAAGGCGTCGAAGGTCTGGTATCCTTGCGCGGGAACGTCATTCCCGTGCTGTCTCTGGTCAGCTTTCTCGACCATCAGGACAAGCCGATAGAGCAGGGCAAAACCATGATGGTCGCCGAGTATTCCAAGAGAACGCTCGGCTTCCTGGTGCACGAGGTCGATCGGATCATCAGCGTCGATTGGGACAAGGTCAAGACCCCGGAAAATGTCCTTTCCTCGAATCAGGGCTTGATCACGGCGATCACCGAACTGGAAAACGGGATGCTGGTTTCGCTGCTGGACGTCGAGCAGATACTGGCCAACGCCTTCGGCGAGGCGGTCATCGTCGATGTGCCGCCGGTCCAGATGGCGGAGGAAGTCAACGTCTTTTTCGTGGACGACTCGGCCGTCGCGCGGAAGAAGATCACCGAAGTGCTGGACAAGCTGCGCGTCAAGCACAGACACGCGACCAATGGCGCCGAGGCATGGACGCGCTTGCAGGGGCTTGCCGCGCACGCGCAGCAGACCAGCGGCAATTTGCGCGACGAGGTGCGTCTGATCCTGGTCGATGCCGAGATGCCCGAGATGGACGGTTACGTCCTGACCAAATACATCAAGGCGGACAAGCGTTTCAATGGAATCCCCGTGGTCATGCATTCCTCGTTGTCGTCGGAGGCGAATCGTGCCATGGGCCAGGCGGTCGGTGTTGATGCCTACGTGGCGAAATTCGATTCCGAGGTATTGGCGGACACCTTACGTCCCCTGCTTGAGCGATAGAAAAGAGTATCAGGAGTAGATGAGCGATGGCTGATCCAAAAATGAGAATTCTGGTAGTCGACGATTTTTCGACCATGCGGCGGATCGTCAGGAATCTTCTCAAGGAGTTGGGTTTTTCCAACGTGGATGAGGCCGAAGACGGCGCCATTGCGTTGCAAAAACTGCTGGGAGGGGGATTCCAGTTCGTCGTCACGGACTGGAACATGCCCAATATGGACGGGCTGCAAATGTTGCAGGCCGTTCGCGCGAATCCGTCGCTGTCGCACCTGCCGGTATTGATGATTACCGCTGAAGCCAAAAAGGAGAACATCATTGCGGCCGCCCAGGCGGGAGCCAGCGGCTATATCGTGAAGCCGTTCACCGCGGCCACGCTTTCAGAGAAATTGCAGAAGATTTTTGACAAGATGGGTGCCTGACATGAACGACACGACTTCTTCAGGCGACTCGGCCGACCTCGAAGCGCTATTCGACAGCATTGCGAAAGATGTGGTGATCCATGCGCCGGAAGGCACAGAAAATTCCGCGCCGTCGGCCGCCGCCGAAAACGAATCGACGCCGGCGAAACAGGCGCAGAAAACCGGCGATACCGGCAATGCTTCGACCGGAAATTCCCAGGATATCCAGCCCTCGTCCGATCCCGCCGCGTCCGGCGGCAAGAGCGCGCAGGGGGCGGGCGGAACGAACGCCGGCGCCGAGGCGGAATGGTCGGTGCAGAACAAAGTGTTCACCCAGGTCGGGCAGATGGCGCGGCAGTTGCACAACACGCTTGGCGCGCTGGGTTACGACAGGTTCCTTGAGGAAACGGTCAGCGCGATTCCCGATGCGCGGGACCGCCTGAAATATATCGCCAACCTCACGGAGCAGGCGGCGTGCAAGGTCTTGAACGCTACCGACGTGGCCAATCCCCTGCAAGAAGAGCTTGAAGTGGATGCCGCGGCGCTGGCCGCGAAATGGGACAAACTGTATGCCAACCAGATGGGAGTCGAGGACTTCGAGTCGTTGGCCAGCGAAACCCGGGCCTTTCTCAAGGTTGGCATTCCGCAGCGCACGTCCGCGACCAAGGGGCAATTGCTCGAGATAATGATGGCCCAGGATTTCCAGGATCTCACCGGGCAGGTCATCAAGAAAATCGTGTCCCTTGCCCAAGATATCGAAACGCAGCTGATGAGCATCCTCATCGATACGATTCCCGGAGAAAAGCATACCGAATCGGTCAAGACCTTGCTCAATGGGCCTGTCATCAACGGAGAGGGGCGTTCCGATGTCGTGGTGAGCCAGCAACAGGTAGACGATTTGCTCGACAGCTTGGGATTCTAGGAGAGTTTTTATGAGCGATTTTTCCGGAATGGAAGACCTCTTGCAAGATTTCCTGCAAGAGGCGAGCGATCTTATTTCAGATGTAGACAACAAACTTGTCGATCTGGAGAAGGATCCGGGCGATCATCGCCTGTTGAACGATATTTTCCGCGGCTTTCACACCATCAAGGGCGGAGCCGGCTTTCTGAACGCGATGGAACTGGTGAAGCTGTGTCACCTGACGGAAAACCTGTTCGACAAGCTCAGGAACGCCGAGAAGGCGCTGACGCCCGAGTTGATGGATACCATCATGGCGGCGACGCAGGGTGTCCGGTCGATGTTCGGAGAGCTTTCCCAGGGGGTGCAGCCACGTCCCGCGCCGGAGGAGGTGATCAACGCCTTGCGTATCGCACTGCAAGAGAAGGATGCCGTCGAGCCCGCCCCCGCCGCCCCCACCGCTGCCGCCCACGCCACCGGTGCCGCCGCGCCGGTCGCGCGCGCGGAAGGGGCCGTCGCGCCCGAAGCCCAATCCGGACCTGACTGGCAGGCGCTGCACGCCACCATTACCGGGCAGACGAACGCCGCGCCGCCGCCGCCGCCGCCGGTCGTGACGGCCAAGCCGCCGGCGGGTGGCGTCGCCGCGCCCGAGGGCGAAACGGTGGCGCATCTTCCGCCCGAGGGTCGGCGCGCGACCGAAAAGCCTGCTGCCGCCGCTGCTGCTCCCGCCGCCGGGTCGGGCGCGACGCCGGGATGGCGCGCGGAAGAAAAAATCGCTCCCCGCGAATCGACCATTCGCGTCGATACGGCGCGTCTGGATCAGGTATTGAACCTGTCCGGCGAGATCGGGCTGACGAAGAACCGTCTGACCAGTCTGCGCGCCGACATCCTGGCGGGGCGGAACAATCCCGAGACGCTGCATGATCTCGATCAGGCCGTGAGCCAGCTCGATCTCCTGGTTTCCGATCTACAGAATTCGGTAATGAAGACGCGGATGCAGCCGATCGGACGGCTGTTCCAGAAATACCCGCGGATCGCCCGCGATCTGGCGCGTCAGTTGGGCAAGGACGTCGAGCTGGCCCTGATCGGTGAAGAAACCGAGGTCGACAAGACGATGATCGAGGACCTCGCCGATCCCCTGATACACCTGGTGCGCAACGCGGTAGACCACGGCGTCGAGTCTCCGGAGGAGCGGCAGGCCGAAGGCAAGCTGCCCAAGAGCATCGTGCGCCTGGAAGCGCGTCAGGAAGGCGATCGCATCGTGCTGATCATCGCCGACGACGGACGTGGAATGAACCCCGAGTACATCCGTAGCAAGGCGATCGAAAAGGGCCTGATCCGGGAAGAAGAGGCCAATACGCTGGACGACCGGCAAAGCCTGAACATGATTTTCCTGCCCGGATTCTCGACGATGACGCAGGCATCGGCGGTCTCGGGGCGGGGCGTCGGCATGGACGTGGTCAAGACCAACATCCAGAAGCTCAACGGCTCGATCGACATTCGTTCCGAGATGGGCAAGGGAACGATGTTCATCATCTCCCTGCCGCTGACGCTGGCGATTCTGCCGGTGCTGCTGGTTCTTCTCGGCGATCAGCCGTTTGCCCTGCCGCTTTCGATGGTGCGCGAGATTTTGCCGATCGAGAAAGAAAAAATGCAGGAAGTGGGCGGCAAGGAAACGCTGATCGTGCGCGGCGAAGTCTTGCCCGTCGTCGCTCTTTCACGCCTCTTGAACTGGCCGCAGGTGCGCGTCCCCGAGTATGGCGTGTTGATGCAGAGTTCGGAACGCAGCTTCATTCTCTCGGTCGACAGCTTTGCCGGGCGTGATGACGCGGTGGTCAAGTCGCTCGACGATTTCCGTCCGCGTGGCGTCGCCGGCGTGACCGCGCTGTCGAACGGGCAAATCGTCCTGATTCTCGACATGAAAGAACTCTTGAGCGATCTCAACAGCCATATCGATCAGACTCCGGGCACGAAGCACACGAAGGCATTTGAACTCACCACTTGAGACAGGAAATGGAAAACGCGGCCCAGTTGGCGATCGGCGTTTTGCGCCGCGGGCCGTCGTCCCGTCTTCCGGCGACCTCTTCCGATCGCCGTAATTTCAGATAAAAACCAATAGAAACAAATACTTGGACAGGAGGCACACGCCTCCTGTCTTTTTTTGTTTTCGGGGTCTTGTTACAATCGCGCAACTATTCTAGAATCGGTCTAAATAAAACCTCGTACCTCTTTATTTTTTAAAGTTTTTTCATATAATATGCGTTAATCAACGGGACGCTGCGAATGGCCGAAGGAAGCGATACCGAACGAACAGAACCTGCCTCATCGAGACGGCTGGATAAGGCGCGCGATGAAGGGCAAGTTCCACGTTCCCGTGAAGTTGGCGCCTTTCTGGTATTGATGGTCGCGGCGGGCGCGTTCTGGGTGCTTGGAGGCTGGATGATGCGGCGCACGATGATCATCATGGAATATGGCTTGAGTTTCGACGCGCAGATACTGCGCGATCCTCAGCTCATGCTGGCGCGGTTTTCCGATATCTCGCTCAATGCCCTGGTTTCCTTCGCCCCCCTGGTTCTGGCCTTGATCGCGGCGACGCTTGCCGCCCCCTTCTTTCTCGGTAGCTGGAATGTCTCGACCAAGGTGCTGATGCCGGACATCTCGCGGCTGAATCCGCTCAAGGGACTCACGCGGATCATCTCCTGGTCGGGCATTCTGGAGCTCGTCAAGAGTGTCGCCAAAGCCTCGCTGATCGGCGGCGTCGCGGTTTACGTGATCTGGGCGCAACGCGGGGAAATCCTGGCGCTGCTGGGTCAGACGATCAGCGCCGGGCTGGCCGGCGCCGGACACATGGTCAATTACAGTTTCCTGGTCATCGTCCTGTCGATGTCGATCATCGTGGCGATCGACGCGCCGTTCCAGCTCTGGCAATACTACGACAAGCTGAAAATGACCAAGGAAGAAGTCCGCCAGGAAAACAAGGAGATGGAGGGCAATCCCGAAGTCAAGGGGCGGATTCGCAGCTTGCAGCGCGAAGCGGCGCGCCGGCGGATGATGGGCGCCGTGCCGACGGCGGACGTGATCGTCACCAACCCGACGCATTTTGCCGTGGCGCTGACATACAAGAACGGCATGAGCGCGCCGAAGGTGGTTGCCAAGGGAATGGGCGAGATCGCCCGCAAGATTCGCTCGATCGGCGTCGAACACGGTGTTCCGCTGCTCGAAGCGCCGCCGCTCGCGCGCGCGCTTTATCACCATGCCGAACTCGATCATGAAATTCCGGCATCGCTTTACGCCGCCGTGGCGGAGGTGCTGGCCTACGTCTATCGGCTCTCCCAATGGCGCCGGCAGGGAGGCGACTACCCGTTCCCGCCGCGCGACATCCGGGTTCCCACGGACATGGTGCCGGAGGCCGTAGATGGCTAGCGCGAGCGCAACCCTGCAAAATTTCTTTGGCCGCGTCAGCTTGCAGCAGCTGGCCGGCCCGCTGCTGATCCTGCTGGTTCTATCGATGATGGTGCTGCCGCTGCCGCCATTTCTGCTCGATCTGTTTTTTACCTTCAACATTGCGATCTCGATCATCGTCATGCTGGTCGCAATCAACATCCTCAAGCCGCTCGATTTCTCGGTCTTCCCGACGGTGCTGCTGGTCACCACGCTGCTGCGCCTGTCGCTCAACGTGGCCTCGACCCGCGTCGTCCTGCTCGAAGGCCATACCGGCCCGAGCGCCGCCGGGCAGGTCATCGACGCCTTCGGTCACTTTCTGGTCGGCGGCAACTACGCGATCGGCATCGTCGTATTCGCCATCCTGGTGATCATCAACTTCGTGGTCATCACCAAGGGCGCGGGCCGGGTGGCCGAAGTGGCCGCGCGGTTCACGCTGGACGCGATGCCCGGCAAGCAGATGGCCATCGACGCCGATCTCAACGCCGGCCTGATCGCTGAAGATGAAGCGCGCAAGCGTCGCAGCGTGATCGCCGAGGAAGCGGACTTCTTCGGGTCGATGGACGGCGCCTCCAACTTCGTGCGCGGCGATGCCGTCGCGGGCATCCTGATCATGCTGATCAACGTCATTGGCGGTCTCATCGTCGGGATGATACAGCACGACCTCGATCTGGCCACGGCGGCCAAAACCTACACCCTGCTCACCATCGGCGACGGTCTGGTGGCCCAGATTCCGGCCCTGATCATTTCCATCGCGGCGGGCATGGTCGTGACCCGCGTCGGCGACAATCAGAACCTGTCGCAGCAATTCCTCGTGCAGCTCTTTGAAAGCCCGAACGTGCTCGGCCTGTCGGCGGCGATCATCGGCTTGCTGGGGACGGTCCCGGGAATGCCGAATTTCGTCTTCCTGCTGCTGGCCGGCGGGCTGGGTTTCATGGCCTGGGAAGCGTCACGGAAGCAAGCGCGCGAGAAACCCGTGCAAGTCATCAAGGCCGCGCCGGGCATGGCCGAGGGCGGAGCCGCGGGCATCAGGGCCGAATCGCAGGACGCGAGCTGGGACGACGTGGCGCCGGTCGACGTGCTCGGCCTGGAAGTGGGTTATCGGCTGATTCCGCTGGTCGACAAGGCGCAGGACGGAGAACTGCTGCGTCGGATTCGCGGGATACGCAAGAAATTTGCCAAGGACGTCGGCTTCCTGGTATCGCCCGTGCATATCCGCGACAACCTGGAAATGAAACCGAACGCTTACCGGATTCTGCTCAAGGGCGTCGAAGTCGGACAGGGCGAAGCCTACCCAGGCAACCTGCTGGCGATCAATCCCGGGCGCGTGGCCGGCAAACTTTCGGGCACGGTGACCAAGGACCCCGCCTTCGGGCTGCCCGCGGTCTGGATCGACACGGCCTCGCGCGAACAGGCGCAGGCTTTCGGTTATACCGTGGTCGACGCCGGCACGGTGGTGGCGACTCACCTCAACCACCTGATCCTGTCTCATGCGGCGGAATTGCTCGGACGCCAGGAGACACAAGCCCTGCTCGATCACCTGTCCAAGGAAATTCCCAAGCTGGTCGAAGACTTTGTGCCCAAGATCATCGAGCTGGGCGTTCTGCAAAAGGTGCTGCAAAACTTCCTCGAAGAAGGCATACCCATCCGGGACATGCGCACCATCATCGAAACGCTGGCCGAATGGGCGCCGCGCACGAAAGACACGGAGACGCTGACCGCGCAGGTGCGCATCGCGCTCGGCCGATCGATCGTTCAGCAAATATATCCGAGCGGCAGCGAGATACAGGTCATGTCGCTCGATCCGCAACTCGAACGCATCCTCATTCAGGCCATCGCCGGGGGCGGGGATGGCGCGAGCATCGAACCCAGTCTGGCCGATACGCTCCTGCGCGAGACGGCGGCGGCCACGCAGCGGCAGGAAGCGCTCGGCCTGCCCGCCGTGCTTCTGGTTCCGGGAAATCTGCGCACCCTGCTGTCGCGTTTCCTGTGCCGGGGCATTTCCCAACTCAAGGTGCTGGCCCACGCGGAAGTACCGGAAAACAAAATCATCAAGGTCACCTCGATCATTGGGGGTAAAGCATGAACGTCAGGAAATTCATCGCCTCGTCGGCCAGAGACGCCTTGCGCAAGGTCAAGGAACTGCTTGGCCCGGACGCCATCATCCTGTCCAACCGCCCGATTTCCGGCGGAGTGGAAATCATGGCGGTAGCCGCGAGCGACATGGAAATGATGCTTCCCGCGGAAGGACGGCAGACGCCATTGCGTTCAGGCGACGAGGGTGACGGCTACACCGTGCATCTATCGGCTTCATCGTCCGCGGCCAGATCCGCCGCGCGCGGAGCCGCGCCGCCGCCGCTGGCGCCGCGTCCGATGCCGCGGATCGAGCGTCCCGCGCCGGCCGCCTCGCCGCGGCAGGCGGAAATCGTTCCCGCCGAAGTCATGGATGAGATTCGCTCGCTGCGCAAGATAGTCGAGCAGCATCTCGCCGGTTTTGCCTGGGGTGAAACGGCGCGTTCCGAGCCGGTCAAGGCCGAAATTCTGCGTCAGATGCTCGATGCGGGTTTTTCTCCCCGTCTGACGCGCGATCTGCTGGTCGGGCTGCCGCGCGAGCTCAATGCCGAAAGGGCGCTGGCCTGGGTCATAGCGGCGGCTGACCGCGCCTTGCTGACCATCGACGGCGAAAACGACATCATCGATCGCGGCGGCGTTTACGCCCTGGTCGGGCCGACGGGCGTCGGCAAGACCACCACCACGGCCAAGATAGCCGCGCGTTGCGTGCTGCGCCACGGCGCCAACAAGATAGCGCTGATCACCACCGACGGCTACCGGATCGGCGCGCAAGAGCAACTCAGAATCTACGGGCGCATTCTCGGCGTGCCGGTCTATCTGGTGAAGGACGCCGAGGATTTGCAGCAAACCCTGCTCAGTCTCACGTGCAAACACATGGTACTGATCGACACCATCGGCATGAGCCAGCGCGACAGGATGGTCGAAGAGCAGATCGCCATGTTCGGGCACAGCGGCGTCAAGCGTCTGCTGCTTTTGGCCGCGACGGGACGCGGCGACACGCTGGACGACGTCGTGCGCGCCTACAACGGGTCGGACCTCGCCGGCTGCATCCTGAGCAAGGTAGACGAGGCGGCGAGTCTGGCGACCTCGCTGGACGTGATCATCCGGCACCACCTGCCGCTGCACTACGTTTCAAACGGGCAGTGCGTACCCGAAGACCTGCATTTGCCCAAGCGCGTCTACCTCCTGCACCGGGCATTCAAGGATTTGCCAGAATCGTCGCCGCACCGGCTGAACGGCATCGAACCCCGGCTGATGATGGCCAGCGCTTCGGGTGCCGCCGTGGCCGGAGGCCGCTATGCTTGATCATCGTGACGATCAGGCCGCCGGGTTGCGGCGTCTGTTCGCCCGCAAGTGTCTGCGCGTCGTCAGTTTTGCCGCCGGCACGCCGGGAGTGGGAAAAAGCCTGCTGATCGCCAACGTGGCCGCCTGTCTGGCGCGGCTGGACAAGACCGTGCTGATATTCGACGAGAACGCGGGGCAGCGGAACATCGCCTCCTGCTTTGGCGCGACCGCGCGTTACGATCTGACGCAGGTCATCGAGCGCGAAAGGCCCATTGCCGAGGTGCTGCTGCGCGTCGCGCCGGGCATTCAGGTATTGCCCGTGGCCGGCGCGGCGGGTCAGCTCGGGACGCTGAACGAGGCGCAGAAGCAGGCGCTGCTTGCCGGACTTGGCGCGTTGAGCGAGTCGCCGGACGTGATTCTCGTCGACACCTCGCCGGATCACCCGCTCGGTTTTTCGCCGCTCGGGCTTGCCGCCTACGATACCGTGATCGTGATGGCGCCGATGCCGGCGTCGATCACCGATGCCTATGCCCTGATCAAGAAAGTGAGCCTGTGCTATGCCAGGCGCAATTACCGGGTGCTCATCAATGGCGCGCGCAGTGTGGAAGAGGGCCGCGCGGTCTTCGGCAACGTCGCGCGGGTGACGCACAGCCGGCATTTCGCGCGGCTGGAGTTCGCCGGCTGCGTTCCGTTCGACGATCATCTCCAGCGAGCGGCCGCCTTGTGCCAGCCGGTGGGCGACCTCTACCCGGATTCACCGGCAGCCGACGCCTGCCGGGCGCTGGCCGGTGAGCTTCTGGGCTGGCAGTTGCCGGAAAACGAATCCGGTGGACTCGAACAATTCGTCCAGCACCTGTTACACTTGAGCCGTCATATCGATCCGGTCGCCATTTATGCCTGACCGACACGGAACATGTATAACGCAGCAGGCCAGTTCGACAAAGATCAGCTCGTACGACACTTCGCCCCTCTGGTGAAGCGTATCGCCTATCACCTGATGGGGCGTCTTCCGCCCAATGTCCAGGCCGATGACCTGGTGCAGAACGGCATGATCGGGCTGCTCGACGCCATCGACCGATTCGAGGCGGGGATGGGCGCGCAGTTTGAAACCTATGCCACGCGGCGGGTGCGCGGCGCGATGATCGACGGGCTGCGCGAGAACGACTGGCTGCCGCGCGGTCTGCGCCGGGAACTGCGGCAGATCGAACAGGCGATCACCCGGCTCGAACAGGAGTTCGGGCGTCCGCCTTCGGAAGACGAACTCGCCCGGGCATTGGGCATCTCGCTGGCCGAATATCAGAAAACCTTGCTGGACGCGCGAGGGCATCAGATACTCTCCTTCGAGGATCTGATCGAGGAGGGTGGCGAGGATTTCCTGGAGCGGCACGTCGCCGACAACGCCGGCGATCCTTACAGAATCCTGGAAGACGAGAGTCTGAGGAAGCGATTGATGAAAGGGATCGAGCAGTTGCCCGAACGGGAAAAACTGGTCATGGCCCTGTATTACGAGCAGGACCTCAATCTGCGCGAGATCGGGGAAATCATGGGCGTCACCGAATCGCGGGTCAGCCAGCTTCATTCGCAGGCGGTCGCCCGTCTGCGCGCGCGCGTCTTCGGAGAGACGGACGCCGGAAAGAAGGCCAGGAAGCATGGATAAGATCAGCGTTCTCGGTCTGCTGCTCGGACTGGTGGCCATCATCGGCGGGCAGGTGCTCGAAGGCGGGCACGTCTCCTCGCTGTCCCAGCCGACGGCCATGCTGATCGTGCTCGGCGGAACGATGGGGGCGGTCATGTTGCAGAGTCCCTATGCCACCTTCACGCGCGGTCTGCGCATGATGCTCTGGGTGTGGTATCCGCCGCTGGTCGATTACCGGCAATCGATCCGGCAGATTTCCGGCTGGAGCCAGCTTTCCCGGCGCGAGGGTCTGCTCGCGCTGGAAAACTCGATGGGGCAGATGAAGGATGACTTCACGCGCAAGGGCTTGCAGCTCCTGGTCGACGGCGCCGAGGCCGAACGTCTGCGCGAAGTGCTCGAAGTCGACATCGGCACCTACGAGCAGGAACTCAAGATGTCGGCGCGAATCTGGGAGGCCGCGGGCGGTTATTCCCCGACGATCGGCATTCTCGGCGCGGTGCTCGGACTGATTCACGTCATGGAAAATCTGTCCGATCCGTCGAAACTCGGAGCGGGCATCGCCGTGGCCTTCGTGGCGACGATTTACGGCGTCGGCCTCGCCAACCTGGTCTTTCTGCCGATCTCGAACAAACTCAAGACGCACATCGACCGCCTCGTCGTCCAGCGCGAGATGATCCTCGACGGGCTTGCCGGAATCGCCAACGGCGACAATCCGCGCGTCATCGAAAGCCGCTTGCAGGGATACATCTTCTGATCATGGCGCGCCGCCGGAAACACGAGGATCACGACAACCACGAGCGATGGATGGTGTCATACGCGGATTTCATCACCCTGCTCTTCGCCTTCTTCGTCGTCATGTATTCCCTGTCCACGGTCAACGAAGGGAAGTACCGCGTTCTCAGCGATTCGATGACGGTGGCCTTCCGCAACATCCAGGTCAACGGCGCGATGCAGCAACCGGCACTGATCGCGCCGCCCCTCCCCAGGGCGCAGAAAACGGATCAGGCGGCGCGGCAGGCCGAGGCCGAAAAGCAGCGGCGGCGTGACCGGATGCGCAACGTGGCCAAGGACCTGGTGGAAGTCATGGCGCCGCTGATCGAAGAAGGCAAGGTGCGGGTCGTCGAGACGAGCCGCGGCGTCACCGTCGAAATCAACGACAGCATCCTGTTCTCTCCCGGGCAGGCCGTGCTCAACCCCTTGTCATCCAGGGCGATGCGCGCCGTCGCGCAGGTGCTCGCCCCGACCGATTTTCCGATCATCATCGAAGGGCACACCGACGACATCCCGATCAACACGCCGCAGTTTCCGTCCAACTGGGAACTTTCCGCGGTGCGGGCGACGACCGTGCTGCGGCTGTTCGTCGAGTCGGGCGTCGCGCCCGAGCGGCTCACGGCGATCGGCTATGCCGACACTCATCCGGTCGAATCCAACGCCAACGCGGAAGGACGCGCGCGCAACCGGCGGGTGACGATTCTGATCGATTCCGCCGTGGCGGAAACGGCCCAGGAGATCGGCATGGAGAGCGAGCCGGCGCCGGCGAGATGAAGCGAAACCGGGCCGGTCAGACCACGTCGTTGATCTGCGGACCGCCCGAAGCCGTCGAGCGCCCGTCGGGGCCGTAGAGGTCCAGCCAGCCTTCCTTGCGCGTCAGGATTTCGAGCGCCTGATCGGTATATTGCATGTGCAGATCGACCAGTTGCCCGTTCAGGCGGTTGAGTTCCTTCGCCCGCGCGGCCAGCGACAGGGTTCGATTCCAGGCGGCGATCACCTTTTCCCGCGCCGGATGTCTGGCCGACCAGTCGTCCATGCCCTTGCGGTCGGGCGTGAAGCCGTTGTCGGCAAGGTAGCGGCCCCGCTGCCGCGTCAGATCATCGAGTCTTGCCGCGAGTTCTTCCTTTTCCTCGACGACGGCGGCGAGCCTCTCGGCCCGGCCTTCGGTCAGCAGTTCTTTTTCGTGTTCCAGAAGGTGGACGAAGCGTTCGACGGCCTCCGCCTCGCCGTTGACGGTCTCCAGAAAACCGGAAATATCCTCGGCCATGATTCGGTCAGGGCTGGAATCGGGAATCGAGCAGTTCCCTGGCCGAAACGATCAGGCGATCGGCGATGGCGCTCGCGTCGATCGAAAACCGCCCTTCGGAAATGGCCTGCTTGATCTCGGCGACCCGTCCGGCGTCGAACGGCGACTCGTTGTCGGGGTCGAGCAACTGGGAGGCGAGGCTGCTCAGATCGACCTCGTCGGGCGCGCCTTCCGTTTTCTTCACGAACGGGCCGCGTGTTTCCTTGATGAGTTGAGCGTTGGTCGATTGCGTGGATGGTTCGATCTTCATGGTCATGGGGTCATGCCTCGAAAAGTCCGACATTTGCCGCTCTATCGGCACGAAACGAGGCGAACTTTAGCATTTTTTCGGACTCAATGGCTTATTTCGACGATGCCTCCGGCCTTGGCGATGCCGCTGACCGTCTGTCCCGAGGGCGTCCTGACGTGCACCACTTGTCCTTCCTGCGCGTTGTTCAGCGCCCGGCCCTCGTTGCTGACGGAAAACCCCGTGCCGCGGGACAGTGTCTTGACCGTCTGTCCCTGCCGCACTGCCCAGGGCATGATCAGTTGATCGCCGCGCAGCGGCTGTCCGGCGCCGATGCCGATCCTGACGGTTCTTCCCAGCGCCTGTTCGACGTCCATCAGCACGGTCGCGGGGAGTGTGCCGAGATCGCCGTTCCTGACGATGAAATCGTTTTCGCCGATGACCTGTCCGGCCATCAGGGGACGGGCCGCGACGAGGTAGCTGGTCTCGACGCTGATCCTGACCTGCACGTAGAGCGTCCAGGACGACGGCCCGAGGCAGCGCACGCCGACGGTCGTCTTTCCCCACGGCGCCGCCCCGGCCGGCTGGAAGGGTTCGTAAGCGTCGCACGGCGCCAGCCGGGTACGCGCGTCGGGCGGCGTGATGTGGTAGCCGACCTTGCCGGGGATGCCCTGAGTCTGCGCGCGCAGGAAATCTTCGACGACCCGGAACAAGGGTGTCGTCGCCTGTTGCGCCAGACCGTCCGCCAGCGGCAGCCACGGTGCGGCAAGCAGCGGAACGGCGCGAATGACCCGGCGGAAGGAGAGGAAGCGTTTCATGCCGCTATTTTGCCTGATTGATTGCCGGGCGGAGCGGGCGCGACGGCAATATTTGCCGTTTTCAGAGGACAGAGGTTTGAGAGGACAGAAGACAGATGCGCTTGTGGCGCTTCGCGCCGGGCGAGGAACGAAAAACCCATCGCTCGGTTTTTCCTTCCTCGCCCGGCGCGAAGCGCCGCAAGTCTATCTGTCTTCTATCCTCTCAAACATTCGGTCCCTGTCTTCTATCCTCTCACACATTCTGTCCCTGTCTTCTGTCCTCTCAACCATTCTGTCCTCTGACTGGCATGACCCTTGCTTATGAACGATCCGAAGGTTTCGGGTGAAGGAAGCATGATGGTCAGCAAGATCGACAACGCATTTTTTTTCCAGCAGCAGGCTCTGGGGTTGCGCGCCCATCGCCAGCAGGTTCTTGCGGGAAACATCGCCAACGCCGACACACCGAATTACAAGGCGCGGGATTTCGATTTCACGACCGCGCTGCAACAGGCGGTGGCGGGACGCGACGAAGGCAGCTTGTCGATGATGCGGACTCATGCGCGACACCTTCCGGGAACCGGAGGAGAGGACGAGCCGCGTCTGATGTATCGCACGCCCGTCCAGGACAGCGCCGACGGCAATACGGTGGAAATGGACGTGGAACGCACACAGTTCACGGACAACGCCATCCGCTACGAAGCCGGCCTGAGTTTCATCACGCATCAGGTGAAGATGCTTCTGGCCGCCACCCAGTCGCAGTAAATCATGAGCATATTCAACGTCTTTCATGTCGCCGGCAGCGCGCTGACGGCGCAATCCCTGCGGCTCAACGCCGTGGCCAGCAATCTGGCCAACGCGGACAGCGTGGCCGGGCCGGACGGCAGGCCCTATCGGGCCAGGCAGGTGGTCTTCGAGGCGACGCCGGTGGCCGAGCAGAACGCCGTCGGCGTGCGCGTCAAGCAGGTCGTCGAAGACAGCAGTCCGGGACGGATGATCTACGACCCGCGCAATCCGGCCTCCGACGAGAACGGCTATGTGACGATGCCCAACGTGAGCGTGGTGGATGAGATGGTGAACATGATTTCCGCCTCGCGTTCGTACCAGACCAACGCCGAGGTGATGAACACGGCCAAGCAACTCTTGCTGAAGACCCTGACGCTGGGTCAGTAGGCGCAATCGAAACGATGAATGCGAGGAAAACGACATGAACACGGTAGGCACGACCGAATCGAGCAGCTTTTACGCGGCATTGCAGTCGAGCGGCAGTTCGACGAGCGGCACGTCGACGAGCGAGGACATCCAGAACCGCTTTCTGACTCTGTTGATCGCGCAACTGGAGAACCAGGACCCCTTGAACCCGATGGAAAACACCGAGATGACCAATCAACTGGCGCAGATGAGCACGGTACAGGGCATCGAACAGCTCAACGCGACGCTCGGCGCGCTCGTCACCAGTCTGGCCGATACGCAGGCCGTGCAGGCTTCGGCGCTGATCGGCAAGACGGTGCTGGTGCCGGGAGAGAATCTCTCCCTGTTCGAGGGCGAGGCTTACGGGGGCGTGTCGCTTTCCAACGCCGCCGACACGGTGACGGTCAATATTTACGATGCGACGGGACGTCTCGTGCAAACGCAGTCGCTGGGCGCGTGCGAGGCCGGCAATCTGCTTTTCTCCTGGGACGGCTTGAACTCTTCCGGGGAAGCGGCGCCCGACGGCAACTATACCTTCAAGGCCAGCGCGAGCAACGGATCGGTATCGGTCACGTCCAAGGCGATGCAACTTGGCACGGTTTCTGCTCTTACCCGGGTGGCGGACGGCCGTTTCGTACTCGATCTGGACACGCGGGGCCAATACGACTTCGCCGACGTGCAGCAGGTTTTTTGACCGGATTTTCTGGACAGGAGTAAAACATGGCATTCCAACAAGGTTTGAGCGGATTGAATGTTTATTCAAAGGCGCTCGATGTGGTGGGCAACAATATTGCCAATGTGGGCACGGTCGGCTTCAAGGAGTCACAGGCGCATTTCGGCGACATTTACGCGGGCGTGCTCTATGGCGCCACGAACAAGCAGACCGGCATCGGCGTCAATCTTCTGGCGGTGCAGCAGCAATTCTCGCAGGGCAACATTTCCAGCACCAACAACCCGCTGGACATCGCCATCAACGGCAACGGGTTTTTCAGGATGCAGAAAAGCCCGGAGGACCAGAGCGTCTACTACACCCGCAACGGCCAGTTCCACGTCAACAAGGATGGCTACATCGTCAATTCCAACGGCACCTTCCTGACGGGCTATGCCTCGCCGGATGGCGTCACGGTCAATCCCGCCTCCATCGTGCCGCTGACCATCGGCACCGGCGGCATTCCGCCGCAACAGACGGGCTGGACCTCCTCCATCTATCCGGACAAGGGCGGGCTGGTGGTCGGGCTGAATCTGGACGGCCGGGACAAGAAGGCGGTGACATTGACGGCAAGCCCCTCCGACCCGGACTGGGAAACACTGATTCCCTTCAACTGGTCGGACAGCGCCACGCCGCCATTCGATCCCAGCATGTACAACTTTTCGGCGCCCGCGACGATCTACGATCAAAGCGGCACGGCCCATATCCTCACCAATTACGATGCGCGCAAGGGAGATCAGGGGCCAGAGGGGCGAACCTGGGACGTCTA
>JAITAJ010000168.1 GCA_031284185.1 Accumulibacter sp.
AACACGAGCCGGGCGCGCCCGTCCGGCGTTTTTTCGCTCGTTTTTGCAATCTCCTGCATGACAACTCCTTTTTTGACAACAACGATGATACACGCGATTTTGCCGCGTTCAGGGTTCAGAGGACAGAAGACAGAGGACAGAGGACAGAGGACAGAGGACAGAAGACAGAAGACAGAAGACAGAAGACAGAGAAACCCATCGCTCGGTTTTTTCGTTCCCACCCGGCGCGAAGCGCCCAAGCTCATCTGTCTTCTGTCCTCTCAAACTTCTGTCTTCTGAACTACTTGAGGTCGCCCGGGCCGAGCGTGTCCATGTCGTCGAAGGTCTGGTTCTCGCCGGCCATGCCCCATACGAAGGAATAGGCGCCGGAACCGACGCCGGCATGAATCGACCACGACGGGGAAATGACGGCTTGCTCGTTGGACATCACGATGTGACGGGTCTCGGACGGCTGACCATGCATGTGAAACACGCGAGTGCCTTCGTCCATGCCGAAATAGAGATAGACTTCCATGCGGCGCTCGTGAGTGTGCGGCGGGTAGGTGTTCCATACGCTGCCCGGTTCGAGCACGGTGACGCCCATGACCAGCTGACAACTCTTGCATACGGCGGGATGCACGTATTGATAAATGGTGCGCACGTTGCTGCTGACCGGATCGCCCAGCTTTCTGGGATTGGCGTCGGCACGGGTGATGCGCGTGGTGGGATGGGTCGCGTGCGCCGGACAACTGATCAGGTAGAACTTGGCCGGCCGGGCGGCATTGTCGCTTTCAAAGGAAACCGCCACGGCGCCCATGCCGACGTATAGGCCGTCACCATTGGCCAGAAAATGCGCCTTTCCGTCGACGAGCACGCGCCCGGATTCCCCAAGGTTGACCACGCCAAGCTCGCGGCGGTCGAGGAAGTTCGGCGTGCCGAATTCCTTGCCGCCTTCAAGGGAAAGCGCTTGCGTGGTCGGCACCGCGCCACCGAAGACGACACGATCGACGTGGGTGTAAACCAAGGTCAACTCACCGGCGACGAAAACCTTTTCCACCAGAAAATGACGGCGCAGAGTGCCGGTGTCATAGTGCCTGACGTCTTCCGGGTGATGCCCGTAACGCATGTCCAGTTTCATTGATCGCCCTCCACGGATTGGTTCTTGAGAAAATCCTCACGCTGCGGCGTGAAAATATCCAGCAGCCGGCCTTCGCTGAGACAAACCGTGCCGTGCGGCACGGACGGGGGAATGTAAACCGAATCGCCGGGACGCAGACGGCTCGTCCGCCCTTCGACGGTGAATTCAAATTCACCCGCCAGACAATAACAGACCTGCTCGTGAACGTGGCGATGCTCGGTGCCGATCGCGCCCGATCCGAACATCACTTCAACCATCATCAGATTGCCGTCGTGCGCGCGGATCTTCCGGCAAACGCGGTTTTCCTCGAGCGTTTCAGGCTCGATCTTTGCGTCGGGAAAGAAAAACTTGCTCATCGTCGCGTCATCCAAAGTGTGATAAGCCTGCGGGGAATCCCATGCCGGCAGGAACTACGGACATGGGCAACACGGGCCGGCGGATCGGGATCGTTCGCAAGCATCCGTTGCCTGCCCGCCTGACGGGCGATACTCTACTCCGGGTTCATGCCCCAATCAATGATTTCGGAACGACGCTCCGTTTTCTCCATTAGAATCCGTTACCTCGATTCCTGGACGAAGGATGTCTCCATGAAACACGTCATCTTGCCGACGGGGGAACAGGTGCCGGCCCTGGGCATGGGTACGTGGATGATCGGCGAGGACCGCGCGTCCCGCGCCGAAGAAATCGCCACGCTCCAGCATGGCGTCGATCTGGGCATGACCCTCATCGATACCGCCGAAATGTACGGCGACGGCGCTTCGGAACGGCTGGTCGGCGAGGCCATCCGCGGGCGGCGCGAGCGCGTGTTTCTGGTCAGCAAGGTCTGTCCGGGCAATGCCGGCCGCAAGACCATGCCGGTCGCTTGCGAGCGCAGCCTGAAGCGCCTGAGCGCCGATCATCTCGATCTTTATCTGTTGCACTGGCGCGGCGGCGTGCCGCTGGCGGAGACCGTCGAGGCGTTCGAGCGTCTGCGGGCGCAAGGCAAGATCCGGTATTGGGGCGTCAGCAATCTCGATTCGGGCGACATGGCGGAGCTTTGCGCGTTGCCGGAAGGCCCTCGGGTGGCCGCGAATCAGGTGCTCTACAACCTGTCCCGCCGCGGCATCGAATGGGAATTGTTGCCGTGGTGCGAAAAACGCGGGATTCCGGTGATGGCCTATTCGCCGATCGAGCAGGCGCGCCTGTTGCGCCAGCCCGGTCTGCGCGCGCTGGCCGAAAGGCTCGGCGGCGCGACGCCGGCGCAGTTGGCGCTGGCCTGGCTGCTCGGGCGCGATCAGGTGATCGCCATTCCCAAAACATCGAATCGCGCCCACGTCGAAGAGAATTTCGCCGCGCTCGAATGCGCGCTCGACGCCGAGACCCTCGCCGAACTCGACCGCCTGTTTCCGCCGCCGGGCGGGGCCACGCCGCTCGAAATGCTTTGAGGGCCGAACCGGCGCCGGCCGGCCGGGGAAGGACTCCGGTTCAGCGCGCCACCGACCCGCTCGGCGCGGCGCGCAGGTATTGCGGCGGCCAGGCCGCCGTTTGCCCGAGTTCGTGCGCGGCGGTCATCGGCCAGTAGGGGTTGCGCAGAATTTCACGCCCGAGCAAAACCATGTCGGCCTGGCCGCTGCGGATGACGTGGTCGGCCTGGGCCGGCGTGGTGATCAGGCCGACGGCGGCGACGGGGATGCCGGCCTCGCTCCGCACGCGCTCGGCGAATTCGATCTGAAAACCGGGGCCGGACGGAATCCGCGCGTCGGGCACGATACCGCCCGTCGATACGTCGATCAGGTCGACGCCATGCGTTTTCAGCGTGCGGCACAGGGCAATCGTCTCATCCGGCGTCCAGCCGCCGTCGACCCAGTCGGTCGCCGACAGGCGCACGATCAATGGCAGCGGCTCCGGCCATGCGGCGCGTACCGCGGCGGATACCTCGACGACCAGCCGCGCGCGCCTGGCGAAACTGCCGCCGTAATCGTCGACGCGCCGGTTTGAAAGCGGCGACAGGAATTCGTGCAGCAGGTAGCCGTGCGCGGCATGGATTTCGATGGCCGAAAATCCCGCGGCATACGCGCGCCGCGCGGCGGCGGCGAACTTGTCGACGATCCCTCGGATGTCGGCGATACCAAGCTCGCGGGGGGTTGCGTGCGCCTCGGAGTAGGGTATCGGCGACGGCGCGACGAGGGGCCATCCGCCCTCATCCGCCGGAATCGGGGTCTGCGCTTCCCAGCCGCGCCGCATACTGGCTTTTCTGCCGGCGTGCGCGAGTTGCGCGGCCATCGGGCACCCCTGAGCCTGCGCGAAACGCGCGACGCGCCCCAGCGGCTCGATCTGCCCGTCGTCCCACAAGCCGAGATCGGCGGGGCTGATGCGGCCTTCGGGAGCGACCGCGGTCGCCTCGCCGATGATCAGCGCAGCGCCGCCGACGGCGCGCGCGCCATAGTGCACGAGGTGCCAGTCTCCGGCCAGCCCGTCCCGCGCGGAATACTGGCACATGGCGGGAACGCCGATGCGGTTGCGCAGCGCGAGACTGCGCAGGGAGAACGATTCAAAAAGATGAGCCATCGAGGTATCTGCTTTCAAAAACGTGCTCAAAAGTGAGCGTGGTTTTTTTCCTGCCCCGACGTGTCCTGCTGACCACAGTCGTATCTGACAGGCGTGACTTTCCCGACTACGACGGGAGGAATTCCCGCCGCAGCGCCGCCGTTGCCGGTCGGACTCGCCACGGGTAGGGCCGTTGCGGTGGCCAGCCGTTTCAAGTTGAGCGCGGCATTCACGTCGCGCTCATGATGCGTCCCGCATTCAGGACAGGTCCATTCCCGGTCTTTGAGCGTCAGCGCCTCGTTCTTTCTGCCACAGACCGAACACAGGCGGCTGCTCGGATACCAGCGGTCGGCAACGACCCGCCGGGTTTCGTGACGTTTGGCCTTGTACGCGATCTGCTGGCGAATTTGCCCAAAGCCCACGTCACTGATCGCCCTCGCCAGCTTGTCGTTCGCCAGCATCCCCTTGACGTGCAAATCCTCGATCACCACCGCTTGGTTTTCGCGGCAGAGCCGAGTGGTGAGCTTGTGCGTGAAGTCCGCTCTGAGATGGGCGATCCGCGCATGGGTTCGTGCCAATTCCAGCTTGGATTTCTTCCGGTTGTTCGATACGGGGAACCGGGTTCCCTTGGGCAGGCGTCCTCCCCTCTTGAATCCCGCCGCGATCCGGGCGGTTTCGAGCTTTCGGGAGACCCGCCTTCCGCGTATCTTCACCCGGCGCAGCGCCGCCCTGAGCGGCCTGGGCGAGTGAATGACCTCCCCCGTGGACAGCGTGGCCGCCGCCTTGATTCCCAGATCGACGCCGACTACCCCGTTGCCTGTCCGGTGTTTCAGGGCTTCGGCGTCCGGCACATCCACTTGCACCGCCACGTGCCAGCGATCAGCCTGCCGGGATACCGTCGCGCCAAGCACCTTGCCGGTAAAGCGCAGGCGCTCGCGCATCGAAATTTCGCCCACCTTGGGAAGCCGGACTGTTTGGCCGCAGATGCTGAATTTATCGTTCGCCACATAGAAACTATCGCGGCAACGCCCCTTTTTCTTGAATTGCGGCGCGTGCGCCGGAGTGCCGGACTTCAAATCCGCGAAGAACCGGCTCCAGGCTTTTGCCAGATGCGCGAAGGGCTGCGCGTGCGCATCCCGATGGATCGTCCTGAGCCACGGCATCCCATCCTTGTCCAGCCACTGCGGATCAGCGTACTTGATGGCGTTGAACTGTTTCTTCAAGGCCATCGCGTTCGGCCTCAGACCTGCCGCGTACTGCCGGTTCCACTCGCACAGACCCCAATTCCACACCTTGCGCGCCGTGCCGCAGGCACGCGCAAGGTAGTCTGCTTGCGCGGATGTGGGATTCAACTGGATTCTGTGTGTCAGGTGCATGTTTATTCGTACTCCTCATCCGTCGAACGCCACACGACTTCGCCGGTTTCGACGCAGATCACGCGCGCTTCACCCTCTCCCGGTTCGTCAACGCCTTCGATGGCAATGGCTTTCGCGGCAGATACACTATCATGGTGCCGCGAGAACACCTTGGCGGGCAGCCAATCGCTTTGCAGCGGAAAGTCTGCTTCAATTCGGTACTTCATGCGCCGCGTCCTCCCGCAATGCCTCGTTCAGCTTTTTTCGATAGTTCCTCAACCCGTACAGCCGGGACGAAAAACAATGCACTATCGTCATCAAGTCTTGCACCATCTCTTGCTCCGGCGACAAGCGTTCCTGATTCAATACCAGGACTACACAGCCATTGGTTTGCGCAAAATGCTCAAACCACTCGAAACCAAAGCGCGTCAAACGGTCACGGTGCGCCAGAATCAAGGTCTTTACCTCGCGTCGTCCTATTTCTTCCATGAGTTTCAGAAAGAGCTTGCGCTTGAAGTTCAGACCGCCGCCGACTTCCTCCAGAAACT
>JAITAJ010000204.1 GCA_031284185.1 Accumulibacter sp.
GGGCTGCGTCCGGAAAAGACCGTGTTCGTTTCGGGCATCGGCTGCTCCAGCCGCTTCCCGCACTACATGAAGACCTACGGCTTTCACGGCATCCACGGCCGCGCCTTCCCGGTCGCCGAAGGCGTCAAGATGTCGAGTCCCGATCTCACCGTGTTCGTCAACACCGGCGACGGCGACTGTTGCAGCATCGGCGCGGCGCACTGGATCCACGCGCTGCGCTACAACATGAACATGACCGTGTTCCTGCACGACAACCAGATCTACGGCCTGACCAAGAAGCAGGCCTCGCCGACCTCGCCGCTCGGCACCAAGAGCAACACCACGCCGCGCGGCAGTTACCTGCAAGCGCTCAACCCGCTGACCGTATCGCTCGGCGTGTCCAACGTCTCGTTCATCGCGCAGGCGGTCGACTGGATTCCCGAGACCTTGTTCGACATCGTCAAGGCCGCCTACCATCACACCGGATTCTCCTTCGTGCGCGTCATCCAGCGCTGTCCCGAATGGCTGCCCAAGGCTCTCGATCCGTGGCTGCAGGACCCGAACCGCGTGCAGCTCGTACACCACGCCGACGGCATCCAGGTCAGTCCGAATCTGGCCCGCGTCTACAAGAACCAGGTCGAACACGACCCGCTGGACATCCACCGGGCGCGCGAAATCGCCTCCGACACGGACGTCATCCCGGTCGGCATCCTCTACCGCAACCCGGGCATTCCGTGCTACGAGGACACGCGGCAGAGCGGCGCCCTGCGCACGGTCGAAGTGATCAAGAAGAGCTTTGAAACCGAGCTCGACAAATATTCGGTCTGAAAAGGAAACCTCTTATGGAAGCCGATCTGCAAGCCCATGTGGCATTTTTCCTGTCCGGGAAGGCGAACACGCCGGACCTGGAAGTCATCGACCGACTCGAACTGCGCCCGGCCCTGTTCGCCGCCTACCGGGATCTCACCCGTCTGCGCTATGACTTTCCGCTGATCCTGGTCGCGGGGCAGCCGGATGGCATTTACGTCGAATCGCTGTCCGGCCTGATCGACGGCATTCTCGACAAGATCGCCCACGGCGGCGACGCCGACCGCATCCGGAAGCACGTCCTGCGTCTCGAACGGCACATCCGCGCCCAGGCCGCCGCCGTCAAGGAAGGCAAACTCTCGACCCTGTGGGACAAGGCCGCGGAAGAACTCGGCAAGAACGACAAGCCGGTCGCCGAAAGCCTCGCGCGCGCGCGCGCCAACCTCAAGATCGACGGTGAAGTCGTCGATTGCGACGGCGCCATGCCCAACAAGCTGATCGGGCACGTCTGGGCGCTGGCCCAGGCGCGGCGCGCGCGGCGCTTCGGTGAAATCGTGGGCCGTCTGGTCATCAAGCTCTCGGAAATCCTGCAAGCCGACTTCGCCAATTCCAACGCCGGGCGCAGCGCCGCCAACCTCGAACGCACCTTCGGCTCGGGGCCGATGGACAAGTTCGACTTCGACGTGATGTCCAAACTCCTGTGCCGCTCCGCCCCGAAGGAAAACCTCTCCCGAAGCCGAAAACAGCGGATCGAAAGTCTGCTGGAAACACTCAGGGCACAACGGTTCTTCCGTTCGCCGCACTCCACCAGCGACCCCTTCAATTTTGCCTTCGACTCGTGCGGCGACGCCATCCTGGCCTACCGCGAACGCCTGCCCAAGGCCATCGAGTTAGCCAAGGCGATGGCGATCGGCGAACTCGAAGTTCGCGGCGAATACAGCGAAGCGAAGCACGACCGCCTCTTTGAATCCTTCGGAGAGAGCGGTCTCGATCCGCGCGAAATGGACTTCTTCCCCGACTACCTGGTTCGTGTCCAGGCGGAGCGGCTGCCGGGCGGCGAGCTTGGCGCGCTGACCGAAATCATGTCGCTCAATCTGCCGATCAAGGTACTCGTGCAGACCGACGACGTCATCGAAGAATCGCCGATCGGCAACGGCCACCTGGCCTTTGC
This sequence comes from Accumulibacter sp., assembly GCA_031284185.1. Taxonomy (GTDB): domain Bacteria; phylum Pseudomonadota; class Gammaproteobacteria; order Burkholderiales; family Rhodocyclaceae; genus Propionivibrio. The sequence continues at coordinate 1,958 of JAITAJ010000204.1, forward strand.
CCTGCGCAGCCGGCAACTCGCGCGCATGGCGCTGGGCATGGTCGGCGTATTCGTCGTGCAGGCGCCCGCTTCCGCGCTCTACCAGTTGCGTGGAAAAGTCATGCGCGGCCTCGACTATTCCGGCCCGGCGCTGTTCAGCGTCTTCTCCGGCGTAGCCAAGGGCCAAGGCTGTCTGCCGCCCTACCTGATCGGCGCCGCGGCGCTCGAATCGCGCGTCTTCCCGGCCTTCACCATGGACCCCACCGCCGGCGACGACTGGGCCTCGCGCTTCTCGCTCGAAGCCAATCCGCAGCCCGAACTCGACTGGCCGATTCACCGCGTGCGCTATGAAGACGCGAACGGCCAGAGCGTTGCCGAGGAGCGTCCCTTCACCCTGATCGACTTCGTCGCCTGTGACGCCCGTTACGGCAAATTCTTCGCCGCCGTCGCCAAATCGCACTGGGGGGACTGGCTGGCCGAAGCGGGCCGCCTCATCGGCAACGAGCCGCGCGGCGACATCGACCACATCGACAGCGTTCCCTCGCTCTTGATGGTCGCCCCGGACAACCGGCTGCAAAAGGTCATCGTCATCGAAAAGATCGTGCGCGAGGCGCGCCGTTGTCTATCGATGTGGAACAGCTTGCAGGAGCTTGGCGGCATCCACAACTCATACACCGAAAAGCGCCTGTTGCAAGAAAAGGTAGCCTGGGAAGAAAGCGGCAAGGCGATTCTGGCGGCATCCGCGCCGACGCCCGAAACCGCGCCCGCCGCCGTTCCGCCCCCTTCCCCCGCCGTCGGCGCGGCGTCGACGGAAAGCGAAGCGGACAAGACTTCCGACGAAGCCTACATCGAGACGCCGCGCTGTGCCTCGTGCAACGAATGCGTCCAGGTCAACGGCAAGATGTTCGCCTACGACGGCAACAAGCAAGCCTACATCAAGGATCTCAGCGCCGGCACCTACGCGCAACTCGTCGAAGCCGCCGAGAACTGCCAGGTCGCCATCATCCACCCCGGCAAACCGCGGAACGCAAACGAACCGGGACTGGATGAACTGATCAAGCGCGCGGAGGCGTTTCAGAAGACAGAGGTTTGAGA
>JAITAJ010000223.1 GCA_031284185.1 Accumulibacter sp.
TCCGACCGGCGAGCATCGACCAGGGCGGCAACTACCTCCATTATGGCGTGCGCGAGTTCGGCATGGCCGCGATCATGAACGGCGTCGTCCTGCATGGCGGCTTCCGGCCTTTCGGCGGCACCTTCCTGATGTTCTCCGAATATGCGCGCAACGCCATCCGCATGGCCGCGCTGATGAGGATCAATCCGATCTACGTCTTCACGCACGACTCCATCGGTGTCGGCGAGGATGGCCCGACGCACCAGCCGGTCGAGCAAACCGCCACCCTGCGCCTGGTGCCCAACCTCGACGTATGGCGTCCGTGTGACGGCGTGGAAACCTTCGTCGCCTGGCAAGTCGCGCTGGAACATCGGGAAACGCCGACCGCGCTGATTCTCACCCGTCAGAACCTCGCGCATCAGGCGCGCGACGCGGCGCGGATCGCTGCCATCCGTCAGGGCGGCTACGTGCTGAAGGACTGTGCCGGCACGCCGAAGGCGGTGATCATCGCCACCGGCTCGGAAGTCGCGCTGGCCCTCGCCGCCCAGGAAACGCTGGCCGGGAAGGGCGTCCCGACGCGGGTCGTATCGATGCCGTCGCCCTTCCTGTTCGAGGCGCAGGCCGCGGATTACCGCGACGCCGTGCTGCCGCGCGGCGTCCCGCGCGTCGCCGTCGAAGCGGGCGTGAGCGGCTACTGGTATCGATACGTCGGACTGGAAGGCGCCGTGGTCGGCATCGACCGATTCGGCGAATCCGGCCCCGCCGCCCAGGTCTTCGAGTTCCTCGGCGTCACCCGGGACAAGGTAGTCGAAGCCGTCGAAAGGGTTGCCGGAATTCAGAAAACGGCGCAAAAGACAGCGGCGCAGAAGACAGCGGTTTGAGAGGACAGTGTTCAGAGGGCAGAGGAACTTCTGTCCTCTGAAAAGGAGTTCCCCGCGTGTGCCGTTTAAGCCGGCATCCCGAACCTGGGTCCAGAAGAGGCGGCTTTCCTTCCGCATCAGGCCCACCCGCGAAGGGGCGGACACAACAGCGGCTTCTTGGTCAGCCACCGATGCCAATCAGCATTGGTCCAAGGAGTCTATGGCCTTGACGAACACCGCAGGGAACAATCGGCGGAAGCTCAGATCAACTTGTCCTGCAATTCGAGCACTGCGTCGAGTTGCGCTTCCATGGACGCGATTCTACGCTTTGTGTCGTCAAAGTCTACTCCCGTCGCGTCGTGTGGGGCCGGTGTCTGATTCTCTTCGGAACGCTGGTCTTGCAGACAGAGAAACTCGTGGGCGACATTGAGCGCCACCATCACCGCGACACGCTCGCCGTTGGCGCGTTTCTTTTCGGCGATCCCGCGTATTTTCTCGTCGACGTAAGCGGCGGCCCGCCGCAGCGCGTCCTTTTCCTCCGCCGGGCACGCGACCCGGTATTCCTTGCCGAGCAAGGTGATGTCGAGATAATTGGAGTTGCTGGACATGAGGGCGTCAGACGGAGGTATCGGCTTCCGGTGATTGGGCTTCCGGTAATTGTCGCACGATCTGCTCGATCCGGTCGCGCGCCGTTTCCACGCGCTCCGCGAGTCTACGTTTCTCGGCCTCGGCCGTAGCGAGTTTCTGCCGGAGCTGGCTGTTTTGGGTCCGCAAGTCACGACAGAGCGAAGCCACCTTGTCGATTTTGCGTTCCAGCGCGTCGAGTTCGTTGAGCATTCGCGGACTATAGTTTCACAAACCCTGTCGAGTCAAGGGATAAGCCTCGCTTCTGAATGTAAGTTATTCATCATGTGATCGATTCCGTAGACAAAGCGGCGAAGGCTTGCGCTATACTCCACGACTTTCCACGGGCTTCGTGCCGGTGGAAATGAACGCGCCAGGTGCCGCGGGCGGATTCTCCGCCGCGGTCAAACGGGAAACAGGTGCGTGTCCGAGGACACAAAGCCTGTGCTGCCCCCGCAACGGTAAGCGAGTGTGGATGCGTCACACGCCACTGGGTGGATGGATGACCTGGGAAGGCGGCGCGTCAGGACTCGCAAGCCCGGATACCGGCCTGAGCGCAACAGGGGAAGTGCCGCGGGGAGAGGATAATGGCGCGAAATCGCGCAGGGTCATGACGGAGCCGTCCGCGCTTGCGGATGTCCGCCTTCGTTTTTCTCTTCCCGAGGTTCTTCCGTTTATGGTTCGCCGGTGTGCGGGGACGCTCGCCGGCATGACGGAGAAATCTCACATGAATCCACGTAACACCCTTACTGCGGGCGTTCTGGCCCTGTTTTCCGCTTTTCCCGGCATTTCCGCGGGCGCGCTGCTCGACGATCCCATCGTCGTGACCGCCAGCCGGCTGCCGACCCGCGCCAATGAACTGCTCTCCGACGTGACGGTCATCGAGCGCGAAGAAATCGAAGCCGCCGGCCCGCAGGCCAGTCTGTCCGATCTCTTGGCGCGGCAGCCGGGCCTGGAAATTTCCGCCAACGGCGGCCTCGGCGCAGCATCGAGCGTTTTCATCCGCGGCAGCAATAGCGGGCACGTTCTGCTGCTGATTGACGGTCTGCGCGCCGGCTCGGCCACGTCGGGCACGCCCAACCTCGCCTACCTGCCGCTGCAACAGATCGAGCGCATCGAAATCCTGCGCGGCGCGGCGTCCTCGCTGTACGGTTCCGACGCCATCGGCGGCGTCATCCAGGTATTCACGAAAAAGGGCGCGGGACCGATGGCGTTCACCGCCGAAGCGGGTTTCGGCAGCCATCATGCCAGCGCCGTGAGCGCCGGGATTTCCGGCGGTACCCAAGGGGGGGGGGGGGCCGGTTGGAGTTACAGCCTGCAAGCTACCAGCCAGCGCACGGACGGATTTTCCGCGACCAACGTGCACAATAGCTATTCCTTTAACCGGGATCAGGACGGTTACCGCAATACCAGCGCCTCCGGCAGTTTGGCCTACACCTTTGCGAAAGACCAGGAAGTGGGTCTGAAATTCCTCTACGCCGACGGCTGGAATGATTACGACAGCGGCGCAAACTTCAAACATCGCCAGGACGTGCGCCTGTCGTCGTTCAACGTGTACAGTTTCAACCGCATCAATAGCGTCTGGACGAGCACCTTGCGCCTGGGACAAAGTGTCGACGATACCCACAGCTACAAGGACGGCCAGGACGACAACAAATACCGCACGCGGCAGACCCAGTATCAGTGGCAAAATGATTTCCGTCTGCCGATTGGTTCTGCCCTGTTGGCGTTCGAGCGTCTGGAAGAGAAAGTTTTTTCCAACATTGTTTATGACCGCGACAAACGCGGCATCAATTCCATTGTGGCCGGCTGGCGCGGGAATTTCGCTGCGCACCGGCTGCAATTCGACCTGCGCCGGGACGACAATTCCCAATATGGCGAGAAAACGACTGGCTTTGCCTCCTACGGCTACCAGTTTACGAATGCTTGGCGGGCGAATGTCTCCTACGGCACGTCGTTCAAGGCGCCGACTTTCAACGATCTGTATTACCCGTTCAGTGGCAATACGAATCTCAAGCCGGAAGCCGCCAAGAACAAGGAAGTCGCGCTGCATTACCAGACTGGTGTACATCATGCTTCCATCACGGCATATCAGAACGATGTCAAGGATTTGATCGCTTGGGCGCCCGATCCCAGTGATCCTAGTGGGTATATCTGGCTGCCCTATAACGTCAACGAGGCCCGGCTGCGCGGCCTCACTCTGGCCTACGGCGGCCATCTGTTGGATCTGGACATAAAAGCCAGCGCCGACTTTCAGGATCCCCGCGACCGTGAAACGGACAAGCTGTTGGTACGCCGTTCGCGCCGTCACGGCAG
>JAITAJ010000270.1 GCA_031284185.1 Accumulibacter sp.
CGCGCCCACAATTCGGCGACGGCGGCGGGGAGCCGTCGCGGCTCGAAGCGGGTGCTGCGCGCATTCAAGGCGCGCAGCAGTTGTTCGAGTTCGTCGAGAGATTCTTCCATCCAGCGCCAGTCGAGCGCGCGCGCCTCGGCTTCGAGCATGCGCAGGCGCGCTTCGAAGGCAAGCGGCGCCGCCGCCGCGCCCTCTTTCCACAGATCGAGCAGCATGGCCTCGCAGCGCGCGATGAACGCGCCCGCCCGCTCGCCCTGGGTCGGCCCCGGCCCGGCTCCGGCGTGTTCGTCCCGGCGCAGGGCCACGGTGGCGCGGAGGGCCTGCGAACCGTTCGCTTGATCCGCCTGGCGAAAGGCCCACACCGCCAGCGCCACGTGAGCGCACGCTCCGCCCTGGGCGCAGTCGCAGCGCGCGTGCGCGAGCGAATTGCGCGCATAAAAGATCACGCTGGCCATCGGTAGGCGCGCCATGGGCGGCGTGTCGCCGTCTCCGGCGATGACTTCGATCACCGGATGCGACCTCGCCAATTCCAAAGCCTGCGCCAGCACCGACGGCGCGAGGCTGGCGGCCAGCGCCGCGTCGTCGAAGGCGGCGGGCGACCAAGGCGCGGCGGTCTCCGGAGGCGTTTCTTCCGCGCTTTTTCCGGCCTTGCCGAATCGCGCCTGAGAGGCCAGCACCAGCAGGACGCGGTGACGGCACAGGCCGCCCGCCGCGCAGTCGCAGGCCGCGTCGCGCAGGGCGCGGTCCGGCGGCAGGCGGGTGACGACGCCGTCTTCGGCAAAATGCGCTTTTACCGTGCCGTCGCCGTCGACTTCGATCTCGGGAATCCGGCCGGCCGCCAGATCCTACTGCGCGCGCTTGACCAGGCCGACGTTGGCCAGCGCCGCCAGGGCGTTGGGCGAAAGTTCAAGGAGATCGTCGCGGCCTTGCACGTCAGATCCTCCATGCGGAAGGCATGTATCGAGCGGGCGGGCGAGACTTGCCGGCGGCAACGCCCGCCCTGCCGCGCCCGTTGCTCACGCCGCTCCGAAAGGCAGCCATTCGGCGAGCCGCGCGGGATCCAGGTGTCGTTCGACGGCGTCGGCCAGGCGTTCGAGGTCGCGTTCGCGGCGCGCGCCGGCGTCGAAGCCGGAGGCGGGCGCGTATCCCGCCCAGGCGAGCAGCGCGGCGAGCGCTTCCGGCCGGTCGAAGAGGCCGTGGCAGTAGGTGGCGAGGATTTGCCCGTCTTCCGAGAGCGCGCCGTCCGGCGCTCCGTCGAGACGGGCGGCGGGACGCGCGAGCGCCGGGCCGCGGGAGACGCCCATGTGGATGCGGTAGCCGGCGAGGGCCGGCGCGCCGGGCAGGAACAGCGCGCCGCCGACGTTTTCCAGCGTCTTTTCCGCGATCAGCGTCGTTTGATAGTCGAAGAGGCCGAGGCCGGGAACGCTGCCCGGCGCGCCTTCGATGCCGAGCGGATCGTCGAGGCGCGTGCCGAGCATCTGCAGGCCGCCGCAGATGCCGATGAGTTTGCCGCCGTAGCGCAGATGCCGGCGGATCGCCGCTTCCCAGCCCATCTCGCGCAGCCAGCCGAGATCGGCCTGCACCGCCTTGGAGCCGGGCAGTACGATGAGATCGCAGGGCGGCGGCGCTTCGCGCGGGCCGGCGAAGCGAAAATCGACTTCCGGGTGGAAGCGCAGCGGGTCGAGGTCGTTGTGGTTGGAGATGCGCGGATAGGCCGGGGCGATGACGCGCAGTTTCGCGTCCGTCCCGGCCTTCCTCTCCTTCGGCAGCGCGTCCTCGGCGTCGAGATACAGGCCGTGCAGGTAGGGCAGTACGCCGAGCACGGGCTTGCCGGTACGCTCCTTGAGCCAGGCGAGGCCGGATTCGAGCAGGCCCATGTCGCCGCGGAAGCGGTTGATGACGAAGCCCTTGACGCGCGCCTGTTCGCTCGCGGACAGGAGTTCGAGCGTGCCGACGAGGTGGGCGAAGACGCCGCCCCGGTCGATGTCGGCGATGAGGATCACCGGGCAGTCGACGGCCTCGGCAAAGCCCATGTTGGCGATGTCCCGCTCGCGCAGATTGATTTCGGCCGGGCTGCCGGCGCCTTCGACGACGATGGCCTCGAAGTCGGCGCACAGCCGCTGCCACGATTCCAGGACGGCGCTCATCGCGCGCGGCTTGTAGGCGTGATAGTCGCGGGCGTCGAGTTCGGCGCAGGCCCGTCCGTGGATGATCACCTGCGCGCGCTGGTCGGTCGAGGGCTTCAAGAGGACCGGGTTGAAGTCGATCCGCGTCGGCGCGCGCGCGGCCAGCGCCTGGAGGGCCTGGGCGCGGCCGATCTCGCCGCCGTCGACGGTGACCGCCGAATTGAGCGCCATGTTCTGCGGCTTGAACGGCGCGACGCGTACGCCGCGCCGGACGAGCAGCCGGCAGAGCGCCGCGACGAGCGTCGACTTGCCCGCGTCGGAGGTGCAGCCTTGGACCATCAGGCAGGGGGTATTCATGTCGGGAATCAGGGATCGGGGATCGGGAATCAGAAAGATTACCGGCGGCTTGCCGCCGTAAAGGGTGGATGGTACGGGAGGCGCCTCATTTACGGCGCGAAGCGCCCATATTATTTCTGATCCCTCAACCGGCCGACGCAGGCGACGAGCTCCGCCAGGGCGTAGACGGCCATCACCAGCGACGAGACGACCATGCTCGAATACATGACTTTCTTGGGAATCTGGAACACGGTCGATAGTTCCGTCGCCTGTACGGTGAGGCGCAGCGCGAAGTGGAAGAAGACGGCGAGAAAGACGAGGTTGAT
>JAITAJ010000303.1 GCA_031284185.1 Accumulibacter sp.
GTCGAAGGGCGGCTGGAAGGTCAGGCCAATATTCTGTCCAAGCTGTTGAAACTCCGTTTTGGCAAATTGCCGCCGGAGGTCATCGAGCGGCTCTCCCGCGCGACGCAGGACGAACTCGACGCCTGGGGTGAGGCGATTCTTTCGGCGCCGACGCTCTCGGCGGTGTTCGAGGCGTCCCGGCGCTGAATGGAGAAGACAGAGAAATCGAGCGCTCGGTTTCCGTCCTCGCTCCGGCGCAAGGTGCCGCAAGCCGATCTGTCTTCTCAAACCTCTGTCCCCTGAACCCGAGCGCTCGGTTTTTCCATCCCCCCGGCGCGACAGCGCCACAAACTCATCTGTCTTCTGTCCTCTCTAGCCTCTGTCTTCTGAAACTGTCCTCTGAAACTGTCCTCTGAAACTGTCCTCTGAAGTCTCATCCGTCGGGTAAATCATGAACCTTTCTCCGAATTTTCCGCGCCTTTGGCAATCGTGGCGCCGGAAGCGGCCACAATCGAATCTTCCTTTGCCGGAGGGGCCGGGAGGCGGCCACGGAAAACATCCGCCGCTCGATGCCGCCATGATCGGATCACGCCGCAGGTTTTTCGTCTATGCCCGGGTGGCACGAGCCGAACCGGACGGCGAGGCGTTCGACGACGCCGGGGCGGGACATCCCGTCGAACGGCGCCTGAACCAGATCGAATGGGTTGCCGCCGGGCATCACGCCCAGATCGGCCCGCGCTCCGGCAGAGGCATGATGGCTACCTTCGGCTCGGCGGGCGACGCCTTGCTCGGCGCCTGCGAAATGCAGCGCCGCTGCGCGGTATTGCCGCCGATTCCATCCATGAGGCTGGTTCTGCGGATCGGCATCCATCGGGGAACGATCCGGCAGCGCCTGAACGATGCCGACGACGACGGCGCGGGGATCATCGCCCGGCTGATCCGGGCCGATGACGACATCGTGGTTTCCAGAGACATGCTGGACGGTCTCGACGAGGATTTCCACCGTTTCGCCCATCCGCTCGAAGCATTGGCCGCGGACACGCGCGTCTTCGCCATCGATTGGCGCGAAATATCTCCGGACACACATTCCGGGGAATCGATCCTGTCCCCGTCGAAGCGCGCGCGGACGGCTCCCCGCTTGCGCTTGCAGTTGGGCCTGAAGACACTGGAACTCTCGAAGCGCAAGCCGGCGGCGACCATTGGCCTTGACCCGGAAAACGATCTGACGCTCACCGATACCCGCGTTTCCCGCAGGCATTGCTGGGTAGAGTGCTCGGAAAAGGCCATTCTGCTGACTGATTCCAGCGCCGGCGGTACGACCATCGTCACCGAAAACAAACAGGAAATTCTGGTCAGGAACGGCAGTGTCGCCTTGAGCGGCAATGGCATGATTTTCCCTGGCCGCCCGTTCATGGGCGAGCGGCGCGGCGGCATCCGCTACGAGTCGTCCTGACCGGAAGGCCGCCTTCTCGGTTACATGACGGCGCCGATTTGCCAAGGCAGGAATTCGTCGCTGCCGTAGCCGTGAATCTCGCTGCGCACCCTCTCGCCGGAGGCATGGCGAATGACCGCCTCGAAGATGCGCCGGCTGATCTCCGGCATCGGCGTGCCGTCGATCAGATCGCCGCAATTCACGTCCATGTCGCCGCGCATTCGCTCGTACATCGCGCTGTTGCTGGCCAGCTTGATCGTCGGCACGCCGGCGCAACCGAACGCCGAGCCGCGCCCGGTGGTAAAACAGATGATCTGCGCGCCGCCGGCGGCCTGCCCGGTCGCCGAAACCGGGTCGTACCCCGGCGTGTCCATGTAGACGAGGCCCTTGACGTCGATCGGCTCGGCGTACAGGAACACGCCGTTCAGCGCGCTGGTGCCTCCCTTGGCCACGGCGCCAAGCGACTTTTCGAGAATCGTCGTCAGCCCGCCGGCCTTGTTGCCGACCGAGGGATTGTTGTCGATCTCTCCACCGGCGCGCGCGCAATAGTCTTTCCACCAGGCGATGCGGTCGATCAGGTTTTGCGCGATTTCCGGTGTCAGCGCCCGTGCCGTCAGCAAATGCTCGGCGCCGTAGATTTCGGGGGTCTCGGACAATACCGTGGTCGCGCCGTGCGCCACCAGCAGGTCCGACGCCCCGCCGAGCGCCGGGTTGGCGGTGATCCCGGAATACCCGTCCGAACCGCCGCAATTCAGACCGACGATGAGATCGGATACCGGCGATGCCTCGCGCCGGCAGGTATTGGCCCGCGGCAGCATTTCTTCGACCAGCGCGATGCCTTTTCCGATGGCCGCCGCCGTGCCGCCCTCGACCTGCATGACGACGTGCCGCAACATGCCCGGCTCGCGCGGGCCGATCGTTTCGATGAGCGGCCCGATCTGGTTCTGTTCGCAGCCCAGGCCGACGAACAGCGCGCCGGCGAAATTCGGATGCCTGGCATATCCGGCCATCACGCGGCGCAGCGCCCGCATCCCCTCGCCATCGGCGTTGATTCCGCAGCCGAGCGCTTGCGGCAGGGCGAGCACGCCGTCGACGTTGGGAAAGGCGCTCAAGCTCTCGCGCGTGAAGTGTCCGGCGATCGCGCGCGCCACGGTCGCCGAGCAGTTGACCGAGGCGATCACCGCGATGTAATTGCGCGTGCCGACCTTGCCGTTCGGACGCCGATACCCCATGAAGACCGCCGGTTCGTCCACTCTGGGCACTTCACGCGCGTCCTGTCCGACGCGGTAGTCGCGCGTGAATTCGCCCATGCAGAGATTGTGCGAATGGACGTGCCGGCCGGCGCCGATGCTCTCTCTGGCGAAGCCGATGATCTGGTTGTAACGGCGCACCGGCATTCCCGCCCCGATGTCGCGCGCCGCCACCTTGTGGCCGGGCGGGATCGTGTCGCGCACGGTCACTTTCTCCGAATCGATCACCGTGCCCGCCACCAGTTGCCTGGCGGCGATCAGCACGTCGTCGTTGGCGTGCAGGCGGATCACGGTGGGTTGGATCATCTTTCCGGGTTTCATCGTAAAACTCACTCCGGCTTGAAACCCCGCCCTTCAGGGCGGCGCGAAGGTCGGAACCCCATTCTTACGGCCGGGGTTCCGACCGTAGGG
>JAITAJ010000312.1 GCA_031284185.1 Accumulibacter sp.
TCATAGCGTTTTCGCTCTCGCCCGGGCAGGCCCATGACGCGCCGCAAGGCCGCAAGCGACGGCGCCAGATCGGGGCGGTGGCTCGCCCTGTTCATCTGTTGATGGATCGTGCCTACGAAAGAGAGGAAACCCGACGACTGGCGCTCGATCCCGGATATCTCCCTGTCGTGCCCCCGAAACGAAACCGGATCACAGCCTAGGGATACGACCGTGCCATATACCGCCGCCGCAACGAAGTCGAGCGTCTATTTCGCCGGCTCAAAGGCTTTCGCCGAATCTTTTCCCGTTTCGAGAAGCTCGACTTGATGTTCCGAGCCTTCATTCACTTCGCCTCGATTGCCGATGCTCTGCGATAGTGTGAACACGCCATAAATACTTAAATACTTAAAACAGTATGTTGGCATAATCCATGATGTCAAGTATTTTTTCACATTTTTTCCGGTCTCGTCGGCGATTATTTTTCCGCCGTTGCCCCGAATCAGAGTGTGGCTCTCTCTCGCTTCACCGGACAGCACAATCCAGAGGACAGAGGACAGAGGACAGAGGACAGATAAGTTTGCGGCGCTTCATGCCGAGTGGGGTGGAAAAATCGAGCGCTCGGTTTTTCGTTCCTCACCCGGCGCAAAGCGCCGCAAGCTCCTCTGTCTTCTGTCTTCTCAAGCGGCTGTCCTCTGAACAGCCCATGTCAAAGGTGCCGCCAGGTGGCGATCCACGCCGGCAGCTCGCTGGCCGGCATCGGACGCGCGATGCCGTATCCCTGGGCCAGATCGCAACCCAGACGGAGCAGCATCTTGCCGTGTTCCGCCGTTTCCACGCCTTCCGCGAGAACCGTCTTGCCAAAGGCGGCGGCCAGCCCGATGATGCCCTCGACGATGGCCATGTCGCCGGGATCCGAGAGCATGTCGCGCACGAAACTCTGATCGATCTTCAACTCATCGGCCGGCAAACGCCGCAGATAAGTGAGCGACGACTAGCCCGTGCCGAAATCGTCCAGCGAGAAACGCACGCCGATGGCCCGACAGCCTTCGATCAGACGAGTGATCTGACTGATCCCCGCGAGCGCCGCCGTCTCCAGAACCTCAAATTCCAGGCGGTTGGGCTTGACCGCGGGATAGGCGCTCAGCTTCTTTTCCAGATTCGACAGGAAATCCGCCTGCTGCAAATGACACGCCGCGACATTGACGCTGACCGCGATGTCCAGCCCCTGGCGGTACCAGGTCGTCATTTGCAGAAGCGCGGCGCCAAGCACCCACTCGCCGAGGCGCACCATGAGCTCGCTTCCTTCGATCGCCGGCAGGAAATCGCCGGGCGGCACCAGACCGCGCTCGGGATGCCGCCAACGGATCAGCGCCTCGGCGCCGACGACGACGCCGGTGCGCATGTTGACCTTGGGCTGAAAATACAGCTCGAACTCGTTTCGCGCGATGGCCTGCGCGATGCGATCCAGACTCTTGTGATGCGTCTGGGTCTGCCGCTCCTTCTCGGGATCGAACAGGCGGTAACAGTTCTTGCCGGCCTGCTTGGCCTGGTACATGGCCTGGGTGGCGTGGCGCAGCAGCGTGTCGGCATCGCTGTCGTCCTGCGGGAACAGGGTGGCGCCCAGACTCGCGGAGATGCGGAACATCTTCCGCTGAACGATGAGGGGCGTGCCTACCGCGTCGAGAAGACGGGTCAGAATGGGCTTGTATTCGGTCTGGCCGTCCAGGTCGACGATTATCGCGGCGAATTCGTCACCGCTCAGGCGGGCCAGCGTGTCGCCCTCGCGCAAGGTGTCGCGCAGGTTCCGGGCGATGATGACCAGCAGTTGATCTCCCGTTTCATGACCATGACGGTCGTTGATTTCCTTGAACCCGTCGACGTCGAGATGAACCAGGGCCACGCAACGCGGATATCGCCGCGCCTGCGCGATCGCCAGATTCAGACGGTCGGTGAACAATACGCGATTGGGCATCCCGGTCAAGGCGTCGTAATGCGCCATGCGCCCGATTTGCTGCTGATAGCCCTTCAGCTCGGTGATGTCCGACAGGATGGCAATGTAATACGCCGGCGCGCCGGTCGCGTCCCGGACGGCGGCGATGCTCAGGCGTTCCGCGTAGCACAGGCCGTCTTTCCGCCGGTTCCAGACTTCGCCTTCCCAATGCCCCTGCGCGGTCAATTCGTTCCACATCGTCCGGTAGAAGTCCTCGCCGTGGCGTCCCGATTTGAGAAAACGCGGGTTCCGCCCGATGACTTCTTCGCGCGCGTAGCCGGTAGTGCGGCAGAAGGTGGCGTTGACGTCGAGGATGTCGCCGGCGGCGTCGGTGATCATGACCCCTTCAGAAACCCGCGAAAAAACGGTCTCGGTCAGCATCAGCCGGGATTCCATGACCTTCTGCCCGGTGACCTCGGCGAAGGAAAACACGCGCCCGATGATCGTCTTTCCCCGTGTCGACGGGCGCGACCTGCATTCGATGAAGCGTCCGTCACCGAGCGTCAGGAAGTCGTGGACCTCGTCCTCGCCATCCGGGCGGATTTCCGCCAAGCGCCGTCGGTATGCCTCTGGATCGTCCATGCGGGCGCTCATGGACTCGAACACGGCGCGGCAGTCGCCGCCGATCGGCGGCATTTCATCGGGAAACTGCCAGACGCGGGCGAATCGATGGTTCATGTGGACGACCGTCCCGCGGCTGTCGAGCAGCAGGAGGCCATCCGAGGTCGCTTCGAGCGCGGCGAGCAGGTGCGCCACCCTGCCGCCCGGCTCGCCGGTCGGGATGAGGCTGACGATCAGCGAATCGGGATGCGGCGCCGGAAAGATGAGGCGCCCGGAGACGTTCAGCCACTCGCCGTCGGCGCGCAGATACGAGGTTTCGACGTCGCGGATGCCCGATGCGCCCTCCCGCCGGACGTTTTCCCAATAGGAGACGTCGGCGCACGCGCATGCGATGTCGGTGATCGTCCGGCCGATCAGATCCTCCCGCGCGTAACCCAGATGACGCGCCGCCGCCTCGTTGGCCTCGCGGATGGTCAGCGTCGCCAGGTCGACGAGGAGCAGCATCTCGCTGCCGTATCCAGACAAAATCTTGCCGGCGTCGTTTGCAGTCATGCGTTTCCTTTGTTGCCCCGTCGGGCATCACTCGAAAAATGAATCACGCGCTCGCGTGGACTCGGGTGGACGGTGACGACCGGCGGCACGCCGGTCGCGGGGCGCCGCATCCGCGCCGTCAGGCCCCGTCTTTTTTCAGCGCCCGTCCGCCGCGCGGACAGGTACTCGGAGAGTCTCATCTACCGAGACGACTTTTATCGAGATTCTCATTTACTGGCAAGTGTTTTTCCATTATAATCCAGCAGTTTCTTTCATTTGCCCTTCGGGGCGGATTATACGGGATGGGCGTTTCGCCCATTTTTCTTTTGTGGACATGGATTTAGCCGTACTGATCGAGAAAACGGTGAACGGGCTCGGTTTCGAGCTCGTCGACATCGAACAAAGCCCGCGAGGCCGTGTGCTGCGTGTCTTCATCGACAAGCAGGACAAGGCCGGGGGGGTCGACGTCGAGGATTGCGCGCGAGTCAGCCATCAGTTGTCGCGTGTGCTGACCGTCGAGAATGTCGATTACGACCGGCTCGAAATCTCTTCGCCCGGCCTCGATCGCGTTTTGAAGAAGCCGGCGGATTTCGCGCGTTTCGCCGGTTCGGAAATCAATCTGCGGCTGCGCCTGGCCGTGGGCGGGCGCCGGAATTTCAACGGCGTCCTGCATGGTCTGCGGGACGGCAAGGTATGCCTGATGGCCGACACGGGCGAGCTTGAATTGGATTTGGGCAACATCGACAGAGCCAGGCTGGTGCCAAAATTCGATCGATGAAGCGAAAGGGGATGGTGGAATTATGAGCCGTGAAATTTTGCTGCTGGCCGATGTGCTGGCGCGCGAGAAAAGCGTACCCAGGGAAATCGTCTTCGGCGCGCTGGAGCTGGCGCTGGCATCCGCGACCAAGAAGCGCGTTCACGACGACGCCGACGTGCGCGTGGTGATCGACCGCGAATCCGGCGATTTTGAAACCTTCCGCCGCTGGGAAGTCGTGCCGGACGAGGAGTTCATCCACGAGGCGCAGCACGTCGCCCTCTCCGACGCCCAGAAACAGGACCCGGAAATCGAGGTCGGCGACTTTCTCGAAGAGATGCTGGAACCCATCGATTTCGGGCGCATCGGGGCGCAGGCCGCCAAACAGGTGATCCTGCAAAAGATCCGCGATGCCGAGCGCGATCAGATACTCAACGACTTCCTGGAACGCAAGGAACATCTGGTCACCGGCACGATCAAGCGCATGGAGCGCGGCAGCGCCATCATCGAGGCGGGCCGGATCGAGGCCGTCCTGCCGCGCGAGCAAACGATCTCGCGCGAGAATCTGCGCGTCGGCGATCGCGTCAAAGCCTACCTGCTGCGCGTCGACCGGCAGGCGCGCGGTCCTCAGCTGATTCTCTCGCGCACCGCGCCGGAGCTCATCATCAAGCTGTTTGAAATGGAAGTGCCCGAAGTCGACGATGGCCTGCTGGAAATCAAGGCCGCAGCGCGCGATCCTGGCATCCGCGCGAAGATCGCCGTCAAGTCCAACGACGCGCGCATCGATCCGA
>JAITAJ010000329.1 GCA_031284185.1 Accumulibacter sp.
GGATCGTCATCTGCCGCTGCTGCATGGCGCGCGCCTGCGCGTCGAGCGTGATTTTCACGGAAGGATCGGCGCGCGCGCCGAGTCGGGCGACCCGCTCGCCGTCGACGTAGACCCAGCCCCGCACGATGAGATCGTCCGCCTCGCGCCGGGAACACAGGCCACGCTCGGTCATCAGCTTGGAAACGCGCACGCCGGCGAGCGGATTCTCCGGCCCCGGCGCGGACTCGCCATGTCCACCGCGCGACGCGCCGACGGCCGCGGGCCTCGCGTTTCGCGTCGGCGGCCCGCCACGACTTTCGTTTCGCCTGGCCTGGGATCTTTTCCGCCAATCGATTTTTTCGGTCTTGCCCGCATCGTCGGCGTCTGCCGGCTGCGCGGCCTTCGGCTTGGGCGGCATGCGCCGCCCATGACCCGCCATGCCGCGAATCGGCTTGCGGCGCGGGTCGTCCGGGGGCTGCCCGTCATCCGCGCGCGCGGGCAAGCCGAGAGTTTTGTGTCGGGTATCGGGCATCGGCGCGTGTCGAGAGTCGGTTTCCAGTATCTGGCATTCGGCGGGTAGGGGCGGGTGGGCCACCGCCGCGAGCGGCGAAGTGTAAACCAGCACGGCATTTCCCGCCAACGCAATTTGTCATGGACGCATCGGAAATCCATCGGCTTTGAGCTAAACTTCATTCCGTTCATTGATCAGCAAAAGAGGAGATGGCATGGACACCGCGTCGATCGTTGCGACGACAATCACCGACTTTGATTTGCTGGAAGAATTCGCTGAATCCTTGCACGATACCACACCAGTGATCGAGCGTGACATGTCGCGTTTGAAGCAGACTCCCGGCGATCAAAGAATCATCGCCGATCTTTTCCGTTCGCTGCACAACATCAAGGGGGATGCCGGGCTGTGCAAGATCCGGCTGGGGGTGGCCATCGCGCATCCGATAGAAACCGTGCTCGCCCGCTTGCGCAACGGCGAAATCGTGTTCAGCGAGATCCTTGCCGAAGCGATCCTGCTGGCCATCGACCGGCTCGAACTCGCCGTGGAAAATCTGTGCGACCATCGCTCGCTGGAGAATCTTCGTCTGCCTTTGCTGATCCAGGGGCTGGAAAATCTGGCCGCGACGTCCTCCGGCAGCGTCGGAACGATGGCCGGAGACATGATCGAGGCCGTGACGGATTTTCGTCCCGTGACCGAATCGACGACGTATTTCGAGCTTAGTCAGACGGAAAGCTCGATCGAGCGCTCTCCGGCGCGGATCAGCGATACGCTTTTGTTTTTCCGGTCTCTCGCCGAACAGTTCGAGACCCGTTCGCCGCGGTTCAAGGATCGCATCCAGCGGCTTTTTCGCCTGGCCGTCGAGACCAACCACATCCGAAACCAGATCGTCGACCCGGTACAACTGGAGGCGGCCGTCTACATGCACGACATCGGCATGATGTTTCTGCCCGAAAGCGTCTGGCTCAAGGATGGGCAGCTGACTCCCGAGGAACGGACGATGCTGCGGGGCCACCCCAAGTACGCCGCCGGTCTGTTGTCGCGGATGGAAGGCTGGGAGACCGCCGCGGAAATGGTGGCGCAACACCACGAGATGCCCGATGGCCGGGGTTATCCCGAAGGCGTCACGACGCGGGCGATCTGCGACGGCGCCAAGATACTGGCCATCGTCGACGCCTTCGAGTCGGTCATGCTCAAA
Source organism: Accumulibacter sp. (assembly GCA_031284185.1). Taxonomy (GTDB): domain Bacteria; phylum Pseudomonadota; class Gammaproteobacteria; order Burkholderiales; family Rhodocyclaceae; genus Propionivibrio. The sequence continues at coordinate 1,686 of JAITAJ010000329.1, forward strand.
CACGCGAGCCGCGGCAAGAGCCGGTCGATGTTGCGCGCCATTGCCGAAATCAACGCATGCGACAATCAGTTCGATCCCGACTGGATCGGGCCGTTCAATCAGGTCATCCACCGCACCATCGAGCGGCATGCGGGTTGGGATCCCTGGGAATGACCCGGCGGTCGCTCGATCCGGCCATCCGCCGCGCCGCCCGGCGATGAGCGCCGCTTCCCTCGGCGATGAAGCGCCCGACTTCGAGCGGCGATTCGGCGGTGTCCGGCGGCTCTACGGGGATGGGGCGTTGCGGCGTTTTCAGGCGGCCCGCGTCGGCATCGTCGGTATCGGCGGCGTCGGTTCCTGGGTTGCCGAGGCGCTGGCGCGTTCGGCGATCGGCAACATCACGCTCATCGATCTGGACATGCTTGCCGAATCGAACGTCAACCGCCAGATCCACGCGATCGATGGCGTCTTCGGCAAGTCCAAGACGGAGGTCATGGCGGAACGCATCCGCGCCATCAATCCGGCCTGCCGGGTCGAATCGGTCGAAGACTTCGTCACGCCGGAAAACGCCGCCGCCCTGATCGGCGGGGACTTCGATTTCATCATCGACGCTATCGATCAGGCGCGGGCCAAGGCGGCGATCATCGCGTACTGCGTTCGGAACGGACGCTCTTTCGTCACCGCGGGCGGGGCGGGCGGGCGGATCGATCCGGCGCGGATCGGAACCGCCGATCTCTCGCGTACCGCGCAGGATGCGCTCCTGGCGAGAGTGCGGTCCCTGTTGCGCAGGGAATATGGCTTCGCGCGCGATCCCAAGAAGAAGCTGGGCGTTCCCGCCGTGTTTTCGACCGAACCCATGCGCCCTCGGGAACGAGAAGACGCCTGCGAACCGCGAGCCGCTCCCGTCGGGCTGAGCTGCGCGGGCTACGGCTCGTCGGTCTGCGTGACCGCGACGTTCGGTTTTTGCGCGGCCAGCCTCACGCTGAACCACATCGCGCAGACCGGAACCCGGTTCTGAAACCGGGCGGCCCGGCGCGGCCCGCTCCGCGGATTCCCGCCCGAGCGTACCGGGCATCCGCGAGCCGCCGCGGATTCATCCCGCCGGTTTTTTCCACAATCGCCCAATGCAGACGATTAGCTCCGCCAGCGCGTATGCGCTCATCACCAGCGACGAGACGGCCATGCTTGAGTACATCACCCCCTTGGGGATCTGGAAGACGGTCGAAAGCTCCGTGGCCTGTAGCGTGAGGCGCAGCGCGAAACGGAAGAAAACGGCGAGAAAGACGAAATCGAGCGCCGCGATCAGGGTCTTGTAAGTGGCGCGGGAGACGTGGCCCGGCAGACGTTCGCTGATCCAGTCGCCCACGGAAAAGTGCCCCTTTTCCGCCCAGAGCGCCGCGGCCCCGTAGAAGATCAGGGCCGAGAAGCAAAGCTCCACGATCTCGTCGAGCCAGTGGAACGACGTCATCGGCAGCATGGCCCGGATCGTGTCGGCCATGCCGTCCAGCGCCATTTCATGGAGAAACTGCGCCAGGTCGCCCATCAGCCTCACGAAGACGTTGGCCAGCAGGAGGGCGCCGAGCGCCATGAAAAGCGCGATGACGAGACAACGGAGGACGTTGCGGACGATCGCGTCCAGCTTCGTGAGCAGTCTCATGTCAAGCCTCCCCCAACAAGAGATTGGGCAGGAAGAGCGCTATCTGCGGCACAAAGGCGATGAGCAGCGTGGCGATCAGGATCACCACGAGGTACGGCCAGATCGCCTTGCCGATATTCACGACGCCCACCTTCGCAAAGGAATCGACGGCAAAGAGGCACATGCCGACCGGCGGCGTCAGGTTCCCGATCATGATCAGGAGGGTCATGGCCACGCCGAAGTTGATGATGTCGATGCCGAACATGTTGGTGATCGGGATGAAGATGGGCAGCGTGATCATGAAAATCGTATTGCCGTCGAGAAAGCAGCCCATGATCAGGATGATCGCGATGATGATCCACAGGACGGCGGATTGCGTCGCGCCCATGCCGACCAGGCTGGCGATGATGCTGTCGGGCAATTTCCTGAAGATGACGAGCCAGCCGAAGAAGTTCGCCGCCGCCATGATGAAGAGCAGTCCCGTCGCCTGCTTGATCGTCGAAAAGATGATGTCGGGCAGATCGCGCAGTTTGAGGTCCTTGTAGGCAAAACCGAGGATCAGCGCGTACAGGCTGACCACGACCGAGGCTTCCGTCGGGGTGAAGAAACCGGACATGATGCCGCCGATGATGATCACCGGCGCGAGCAAGGCCCAGAACGCTTCTTTGAAGGTACGCCACAATTCGCCGCACGACGCCATGCGGGGCGAAGTGGGATAACCGTGCTTCTTCGCCATCACCGCGAGGGCGATCATCATGCCGATGGCGAGCAGGACGCCGGGCAGAAAACCCGCCATGAAGAGCCGCGCGACGGAAGCGCCCGTGATCGCTCCGTAGAGGACGAAGGGAATGCTGGGCGGAATGACCGGCCCGATGCAGGATGAGGCCGCCACGAGAGACGCCGAGACGATGGGATCGTAACCGTCGTCGACCATCGCCTTGTGCTCGATCTGCCCGAGACCGGCGGCATCGGCGACGGCTGAGCCGGACATGCCCGAAAATATGACGCTCGCCATGATGTTCACCTGCCCGAGCCCGCCCGATATGTGCCCGACGAGCGCCTTGGCGAAGGCGAAGATACGGACGGTGGTGCCGCCGACGTTCATCAGATTGGCGGCCAGGATGAAGAAGGGAATCGCCAGCAGGGTGAAACCCGTCGTCCCGTAATACATCCGGTGGGGGAGCATGGCGAGAAAGGCGCCGTCGCCAAGACCGGCGAAAAACACGACGGCGGTCAGGCCGATGGCGACGACGACCGGCACATTGATTATCAGAAAGCAAAGCAACGTGGCGCAAATCGCAAACGTCAGCATATCAGCCTCCAAGATGAAGAAAGGCGGGATCGCGTTTCCTGCCATCCCGACACGGCGCGGCGGCGCAGAACCGCACGCCGCCGCGTCTGGAGATCATGGCTCAGGCGTCACTTCTTGCGAGTCGCCGCCGCCATCTGCATCCACTTCTCGAAGTTTTCCGCGCCGACGTTCTGCTTGATCTTCTCGTAGGCCGAACCCATCTTGTCCTGGAACGGCTTGAGCGCCGGCGAGTCGATACGGATGCCCTTCTTCTGCATGTCCGCGATCTGGACGGCTTCCGCGTCGCGGATCAGCTTCCTCATCAGGAGACGGGCGCTGTCGGACTCTTCCCGCAGGATGCTCTGCTGCTCGGGCGTGAGTTTGTTCCACACGTTCTTGTTGACCAGATGAACCATCGAGCTGTAGAGGTAATTCACGATGCTGATGTACTTCTGCGACTCATACAGCTTGAGGTCGTAGATCGTGGCGATCGGGTTTTCCTGACCGTCGACGACGCCCTGCCGCATGGCCATCACCAGTTCGCTGAAATCGATCGTCTGCACGTTGCCGCCCAGCGCCTCGATCGCCGCCTGATATGCCATCGCCGGCGGCGTCCGTATCTTCAGGCCCTTGACGTCGTCGGGCGTGAGTATCGGGTGCTTCGAGTTGGTGATCTGACGGAATCCCCATTCCCAGCTCGAAAGCATCACCGCGCCGACCTTCTCCACTTCCGGGGCGGCCCACTCCTTGAACGGCCCGTCGAGCACCCGATCCATGTGCTCATAGCCATCGATGGAAAAGGGAATCGCTACCGTATCGAAGAGTTTGACGTGCTTGGCGATCTGATCCTGTCCCGAAAGGGTCATGTCGATGACGCCCTGTAACACCTGTTCGAGTATCTGAGGCGGGCCGCCGAGAACGTTGTTCGGGTAGATCGTGATCTTGATCTGGCCGTTCGTCCGTTTTTCGACATTCTGCGCAAGCTGCTTGGCCGCCGTATGCGATGCGTGAGACTCGGCGCCGAAGTGCGCCAGTTTCAGGGTAAGGGCGTCGGCTGCAAAACCCGTGCCACTCATGGACAAAACCGCGGCGACAGCAAGAAGCCTCAGAAACCTTGGCTTTTTCATTTTCACTCCTCCTCGTTAGTTAAATGGAATGCCATCCCATCCGGATCATTAACTCATAGCCCGCACAGACTGTCAACAAGTACGCACGGATCGTCATCAAAGAGGCCGCCGGGCGCGGCAATGCGCCGACGCGGCGGGGGTTTTGACGGGACGGGCGCTCAACAGGTCGTAGTGGAAGGTTCCGCCGAGGCCGCGCCCTTCGAGGCAAACGCCGGCGAGCCATCTGGCCGGGGGGCCGTAGACGTGGCCGGAATCCCGGAGGAGGTGGCTTGGGTGTCCGGGGGCGAAGTACCCGGCGAGTTCGTCGCGCCAGCAGGAAGCGCGTTCGGCCATCCGGGGCATTTCGCCATCGAAGCCGCGCGCGGTGTGGCGATTGCCGATGGAAGCCCTGTCCCGGGGAATCAGGGGCGTGTGCTTGAATTGCGCGCGCGCCCGGCAGGAGAAGGGAAGGCGAAAGTCTGCCCGGACGAAAGCGGAGTGAATCACGTGCCTGTCCCGTCTGTATGGGCGTGCCGCCGGGCGCCCGCGCATCTTCCGGGCCGATGTGGCCCGATGCCTGGCTCCGTTGCTCAAGCCGGGCGATATCGTCGTCATGGACAGCCTGTCGAGTCAGCCGTTGGTCCAGGCATGATGGATATGGGCCATATGGCTTGCGGCGCTTCGCGCCGGGCAAGACGGAAAAACCAGGCGCTCGGTTCTTCCTGACTCATTCGGCGCGAAGCGCCGAATGTTCATCTGTCATCTGTCATCTGTCTTCTGCTCTCTGCCCGCTGCCCTCTGCCCTCTGTCTTCTGTCCTCTGGATTGCTCGGGCTGCCATTTTTGCAGACGCCTCTGTGCGTTCTCGTCGCCCTGGGCGGCGGCCTTGCCGTACCATTTGAGCGCTTCCACCTCATCCTTGGCAACGCTGGCCGTCCCCTTTTCATAAATCATCCCGAGACGGAATTGCGCCTTCACGTGCCCCCGCTCCGCCGCTTTCATGAACCAGGAAAAGGCTTCCACATCATCACCCAGCCAAGGATGAGCATAGGCCCGGCCAAGATCGAATTGCGCCTCCGTATTGCCTCGCTCCGCCACTTTCCTGTTTTTCAGAGCCGCCTCGATTCTTTCGAGCGTCCTCTTTCTGGAGTCATTATCCACCGATCGTTCGAGCCACCTGAATGCCTCTTCGACGTTTCTGGCAATGCCTTCACCACGGAAATACATGCCGCCAAGTCTGCGTTGGGCGTCCTTGTTGCCCTGTTCCGCCGCTTTCCTGAACCACTTGAACGCTTCCACGGGGTCTTTGGCGGCGCTTTCGCCGCGCAAATACATCTCCCCGAGTTCCTTTTGGGCGAATTGGTTGCCCTGTTCCGCCGTTTTCTTGAGCCACTTGAACACTTCCTCGGTGTTCTTGGCGGCGCCTTTGCCGTACAGATACATGTTTCCGAGTTCATTCTGGACGAATTGCCTGCCCTGTTCCGCCGCTTTCCTGAACCACCTGAGCGCTTCCACGGGATCCTTGGCAGTGCCTTCGCCACGCAGATACATGTCACCGAGTTCCCTTTGGGCGTCTTCGTGATCCTGTTCCGCCGCTTTTCCAAACAGCCTGAATGCTTCCGCCTCGTTTTTGTCGACCCCCAGGCCATTACGGTAGAACTTTCCAAGCGCATAGATTCCGGGGGAGAAGCCCGGCGTTCTCTCGGTGAATTTCTTCACGAAGGCAAATGCTTCCGAACTGCTCCTGAGAGACGCGGGATCGAAGTCGCAATCAGGGAGAGTGGATCCGAGACGATATCTTTCCTTGAGTTCTTCTTCGTTATTGAATTGATTCACCTTGGAAATCCTGAGCTTCAATTCGAGGAGATTGATGTTGAACTCATTGATCGATTTGGCAATATCACACTCGCCTTGCAAAAGGCGCAAATAATGGATGAATTGATCATCGTCGCCCGCATCGGCCGGTTGCGATCCCAAAAGAACGAACAGCGCCATTCCCGGCGCCAGAAACATTCTCCAGAAATTTCCCCTGGGTCTTGCGGGAGAGGGAGTGGGCAACATGACATCTCCTCGAGGGTACGGAACGTGAAAAATACAGACACGGATCGAACGGGATGCTGAAAGGGCGGAGGCGGGCCAGGGGACACCAGGCGAGTCTTCCTCTTTCCGTCATTACGCGCGCGGCGGAGCAATCCGGAAGGCGGAGGCTGTCCGTGGGATTGGATTGCGGCGGCGTGTCGAGCCTCGTCATGACGCTGCCTTGCCTTTTCCGCATCACGTGACGACCTTCATCGACCCCGGCCGTTCACCGTTCCTTCCCACGTTCGGCGGGGAAAGGGGCGGCCAATTCGCGCGGGCGGATCGCGTCGTCCGGGGAAACGGGATGAGGGAGATCGGCGCGCGCCTTCGGGCCTCCCGATGACGAGGCGGCGAAGGCGAATTGCCATCCCGGGTCGGCGCAGCCGCAAACTTCCCCGTCTTCTGCTCGCGGGACCATGATGCGGAGAATTTCATTTCGCCGGGCTTCTGCGCGTTTCGCATGAGATTTCCCCCGCCGCGCCGGAAAAACCCATGCCAAGGCATGACGGGAAGAACAAAGATGAATTCTATATCACGGAAAAAGGATCACGCAGCAAAAATTTCCGCCGCGAGACGCACGCCCGCTCTCGGATTTCCACAGCTGCCGGAAAGCGTGGGATTCGGAAAATCCACGGCCCTGGCGCATCGGCCTCCACGCCGGCGCGAATCGGCGGGCGCGGAAGACGGATGCGCTTGCGGCGCTTTGCGCCGGGTGCGGACGAAAAACCGGGCGCTTGGTTTTTCTGTCTTCCGTTCTCTGAAACTATCCTCTGGACAGTATCACCAGTTTCAGATGCTCGTGCTCGTCGGGCCGCAAGGTGGTTTGCTGGTACAGGAGGTGGCCGCGCGCCGCGTGCAGGAAGCGGCGTTCGCCGCCCTGACGTTCGAGAACGTCGTGCCGCTTCCAGAAGCGGGCAAAATCGGCGCTCGCCGTCGTGAGTTCGTCGACCAGACGTGTCAGCACCGGATCGTCGAGGCTGTCGCGGCAGTCGGCGCGGAATTCGGCCGTGATGCGGCACGCGCGTACTTCCCAGTCGACCAGAAAGGAACGCGCCCGCGCGTCGAAGACCACGAAGCGCAGCAGGTTCGGCGCTTCTTCGCCAACCGCGCGCGGGACATCCAGCCAGCCGGTGAACAATTCCGCGGCGGCGGCGTTCCAGCCGAGCATGTCCCAGTAACGCCCCATCAGGTAAGCCGGAGCGCCGATGTCGGCCAGCAGTTCGATCAGCGGCGGCGGCACGTCGTCGCTCTCGGGCCGGCTACCGGGCGCGCCGAGGGGATCGCGGCGATCGGCGATTTCAAACAGGTAGGCGCGTTCGCTCCGGGTCAGGCGCAGATTGCCCGCCAGACGGTCGAGCGCGTCCGCCGAAACCTTGACTTCGCGTCCCTGTTCGATCCAGGTATACCAGGTCGTGCTGATGCCGACGATCTGGGCCATTTCCTCGCGGCGCAAGCCGGCGGTGCGCCGGCGCGCGCCGGAAGGAAAGCCGAAATCCACCGGCAGACTGCGATGGCGGATGGCTTGCAGAAAGGCCGCGAGTTCCTTGCGGCGCGCGCTGGTCGAGGCGTTTTTCATCGAAAACCGACTCCGCCCGGAACATTTCCCTTCGGGAGAAGCATCATGCGCGTGAAAGACATGATCCAGACTCGCATTCAGAGGACTTCAGAAGACAGAGGACAGATATTTCAGAAGACAGAGAAACCCAGCGCCCGGTCTTGCGTTCCCTTTCCGGCGCTTTGTGCCGCAAGCCGATCTGTCTTCCGTATTCTCAAGGTTCTGTCTTCCAGATAGGGTATCAGTTTGAATACCAGTATAAATGATCGTCTTGTCAGGGTATGGCAACTGACGCAAACTTACGGAACTTACGGGACAGTATACCAAGCGGCTTTTTGCAAGGAGAGCATCGATGGCCGGCAAGACCCTTTACGACAAGCTGTGGGACAGCCACGTGGTCCGTCAGGAAGCGGACGGCACCTGCCTCATTTACGTCGATCGCCACCTCGTGCACGAGGTGACCAGCGCGCAGGCTTATGAGGGCCTGCGCCTCGCCGGGCGGCGTCCGTGGCGCAGCGACACCGTGGTGGCGGTGGCCGACCATAACACGCCGACCGATCACTGGGACAGGGGCATCGAAGATCCGGTGGCTCTGTTGCAGGTCGAGACGCTGGACGCCAACATCGAGGAGTTCGGCGCGCGGATTTATTTTCCGTTCAGGCACGCCAACCAGGGCATCATTCACGTGATCGCGCCGGAGAGCGGCGCCACGCTGCCCGGCATGACGGTGGTCTGTGGCGACAGCCACACGGCGACGCACGGCGCGTTCGGCGCGTTGGCGCACGGCATCGGCACGTCCGAGGTGGAACACGTGCTGGCCACGCAGACGCTGGTACAGAAAAAATCGAAGTCGATGTTGATCCGGGTCGATGGACGGCTCGGGTCCGGCGTCACCGCCAAGGATCTGGCGCTGGCGATCATCGGACACATCGGCACCGCCGGCGGTACGGGCTACTGCGTCGAATTCGCCGGACCGGCGATCGGCGCGCTGTCCATGGAGGGCCGCATGACGCTGTGCAACCTGGCCATCGAAGGCGGCGCGCGCGCCGGTCTGGTCGCGGTCGATGACACCACCCTCGCCTATCTCCGGGACCGGCCATTCGCGCCGAAGGGCGAGGAATGGGCCAGGGCCGCCGCCTGCTGGAAGACCCTGCGCTCCGACGACGACGCGCCGTTCGATCAGCGAATCGAGCTCGACGCCACAGAAATAGCGCCGCAGGTGACCTGGGGAACCTCGCCCGAACAGACGGTTTCGATCGGCGGCAAGGTGCCCGACCCGGCGCGCGAGAGCGATCCGGTGCGCCGCGCCGGCATCGAACGGGCATTGAAATATATCGGGCTCGAAGCCGGCACGCCGATCACCGATATCCGCATCGACAAGGTTTTCATCGGTTCATGCACCAACTCGCGCATCGAGGATCTGCGCGCGGCGGCGGCCATCGCCAAAGGCAGGAAAATCGCCGCCAACGTCAAACTGGCGCTGGTCGTGCCGGGATCCGGCATGATCAAGCGTCAGGCCGAGGCCGAAGGGCTCGACAAACTCTTCACGGCGGCGGGTTTCGAGTGGCGTCAGCCGGGTTGTTCGATGTGCCTGGGGATGAACGCCGACCGGCTGTCGCCGGGTGAGCGCTGCGCCTCGACTTCCAACCGCAATTTCGAGGGCCGCCAGGGGCCGGGTGGACGCACGCACCTGGTCAGTCCCACGATGGCCGCCGCCGCCGCCATCGCCGGCCATTTCGTCGACGTCCGCCGTATCTGAACAGGAGAACGACACATGAAACCCTTTACCCGGCTCGACGGCCTCGTCTGCCCGCTGGACCGCGCCAACGTCGATACCGACGCGATCATCCCCAAGCAGTTCCTGAAGTCGATCAAGCGCAGCGGCTTTGGTCCCTTCCTGTTCGACGAATGGCGTTATTTCGATCACGGCGAACCGGGCATGGATTGCGCGAATCGTCCGGAGAAGCCGGACTTCGTGCTCAATCAGGCGCGCTACCGGGGCGCCCGGATCCTGCTCGCGCGCGACAACTTCGGCTGCGGATCGAGCCGCGAGCACGCGCCGTGGGCAATCGAGAACTACGGCTTCCGCGCGATCATCGCCCCGTCGTTCGCCGACATCTTTTTCGCCAATACTTACAAGAACGGGCTGTTGCCGATCGTCGCCCCGCCGGAGGCCGTCGACCGCCTGTTCGCGGAGTGCGCGGCGCGCGAAGGCTATACGCTGGACATCGATCTGGCGGCACAGACGGTGACGTCGCCGACCGGCTTTTCCTTCGGCTTCGACATCACGCCGCACCGCAAGCGCTGTCTGCTCGACGGCCTCGATGAAATCGGCCTGACACTGGAACACGCCGACGAAATCCGCGCCTTCGAGGCCCGACACAGGATGGCGCAGCCCTGGTTGTTCGCGGGGTGAGTCCTTTCGGCCACGGGTAGGGGCGGGGGCGGCGGCCCCCGTTTTCGTTGCGCCGGCGCGCGCGGCGGCAAGTGATTCGTCAAAAGAACCACCGCCCCGCGAGCAGGGACGTTTCAAATATTGCGAAGAACACGCCCGACACGATGGCGATGGCAATCGCGGCCGCCAGAAATCCGGCGGCGACCCAGCAGCCGTCCCCTTCCAGGATGCCCAGGGCAAGGAGGCAGATGGCAATCGCCGGTGGAATGTTGCCGAGCGGGATCGGCAAGGCCAGAATCACCGAAAGGAGGAAGCAAACCAGTCCGGCGACGTATTCCATCGGCGGATCGGCCAAGCGGCTCGCGCGCGGACGCAACAGACTCTCCACTCGCCGCAGCCACGGTTCGACCCGCAGGATGAGCGTCTGGAAATCGTGAAATGGCAGCGACCGGCGGCTGAGCGTCTCCGGCAGCCAGAGTCTGCGACCGAGCGCAAGCTGCGCGGTCAGAAAGACCAGCGGAACGCCGAGCACCGCCGAGGTGCCCGGCGGCGTGGGAAAGATGTTGGGCAACGCGAAGACGAACATCAGAGCCGCCAGCGCCCGATCGTCCAGCGCGTCGGCCAGATCACGGACGGAAATCCTTTCACGGCCCGCGTCGCCGGCCAGCCGGCACAGAATGTCCGACAAGAGCAAGCGTCCGGCGGAGCCTCCACCACCGGCCCCGTCATTTTCCTGACGTGGACGGACCGGCATCCGCAAATCCTTTCATCGTAAAAGTCCCGGAAAGAGAGAGGGGCTGCCGCGCCCGGCGAGGCAGCCCCTCCCCCGAAAGACCTCGCGCCCGACCGGATCGGATCAACCGGCTTGCTTTATCCCGGCGACGACCCAGCCGCGTTCTCCCGTGGTCGGTTTGGCGAGAACCCAGACCTCGTCGAACGGCACGGCGGGCGCGTTGGCCTCTTCGCGGATGAGCCCGTGGAAACGCACGCTGGCCACGTGCTGTTTGCCTTCCGTGACCATTTCGAGCAGATCGGCGTCGAGCCGCACCACGTCCGTCTGCTGCGTCGCCGCGCCACGTTCGCTCATTTGCAGCTTGATCTCGGCAAATACTTCCGGCGACGTGAACTCCCGGATGTCGTCGAGATTCCCGGCGTCGTTCGATGCCTGCAAGCGGACGAAATTGAGTTTGGCCACGCGCAGGAAGGCCGGCGCGTCGAAGTCCACGGGAGCGGAGGATCCCGCCGAATCGGACGCCTGTGGAAGCGGCGCGACACCGCCTCGTCCCGTCCCGGCATACTGCATCGGTCGCGCGGCCGGCGCGCCGCGGCGGGTCAGCGCCCGGAAGACGAACATCGCCGCCATGACCAGGAACATGACCATCGCCACATTGGCCAGTTCCTCGCCCAGACCGAGATGGGAGAACAGGGCGGCCAACCCGATCCCGGCGGCCAGTCCCGCGACCGGCCCGAGCCAGCCACGTTTCGCCGGGGCGCCGGGCGCCGCGGCCGGGGCGCCCGGCGCCCTCGGCGCCGCCTGATGCGTCGGGGCGGGCCGCGGCGTCACTCCGCGCCGCATACCAAACGATCGTCCGCCGCCGAAGCGCGCGGCTTCCGCATCATCGGCGCACAGGCCGAGCACCGCGAACGAAATGAACAGACCCATCAACAATTTTTTCATTTTCACTCCATGACATTACGTAATTTGCCGGCGAGACGACTCGGCGCGGCGGGTTGAAACGATCCGGTCGAGCGGAAAACGACCGTTCCGCGACGCGGGCATCCGACCGTTCCTGCCTGACGAAGCGCCATTTTTGGAGGCCGGTCGAAAGGAAACATCGGGTCGGAAGGCAGACTCGTGGAATGAACCCCGCTCCACCGGGCGGCTCCCGCTCCCCGGCGCGGGGAAAACAGCGAGAAAATCTTGTCCATTTCGCGCGGGCAATCACTGGGATGCGTATCGCCGCACTCGGCCGGGTCGGCCAGGACGTTCCCGGCCGGCGACTCTCCGAACGTTTCATTTCCCGCGTCGGAACCGGCGGCAAGCGTCAGCGCTTGCGCAACTCCGGGCAGCGGGGACGGCAAGTCCCGCGGCGCCCGGTACGATGCCATCGAAGAGCGCGCGATCAGCCGGACGAGCGGCCAACGGAAACGAGTGAAGGGATCGGACAAGGGTCAAGGCGCGGTCAGTGAATCGAGCGACAAGTCTAACCTGCCTGCCGAGACGGGACAAGCGCCTCGCGCCCCGGAGTATCGAGTCGGCCCCACGGGAGGAATGATCCCGGAAATATCGTCGGGCAGGTTCGTCTGCGGGATTTCCTTCCTTCGCTCTTGAAAAATCCGGCCCGCCGCCTCATACTGCGTCCACGGTTGTAATTCCGGCAAACTGGAGGCGTTCTGGACGCGGGTTCGACTCCCGCCACCTCCACCCGAGCGTATTGATCGAAGTGTGAATAGTGCGTTCAGGTGGGGGTGTATTGGCTTCGACAGGGCGAGTGAAGGCGCGCAGGCAACCCGAAAGGCGACGGACGTAATCCGCGCAAATCCATAAACGCCAATGATGAGCGTTTTGCACTGGCCGCCTAAGGCCAATGCCGAGGCCGCTTGAGCCTTGTCACCCAAGAGAGCCGGCGGGGACTTCGGTCCCCGTCGTCATTTCAATCCCTCTCGGAACCCGTCGCGAAAAATGGTGAATGTGGCCGAAGGATTTCCCACCGTGGAAGAGCGTACCTGGCCCTCCGAAGCGCTGGCATCTCGTGAGACACGGGAAGGACGCCGCCGTGCGCGTCTGATCTGTCCTCTGTCCTCTGTCCTCTGTCCTCTGTCCTCTGACCCCTGTCCTCTGACCCTCTGACCCCCCCTGACCCCTAAAACGGAATGTCGTCTTCCATGTCCGCGAGGCTCGGCGCCTTCTTCGCCGGGGCCGCGCGGTCGCTGCCCGGAGCGGGAGCAGCCGGCGGCGCGGCGCTTCCGTATTCGGCTTCGCCGCCGGAGACGGAAGCGGATTGGCGGCTGCTGAGCATCTTCATCTCGCTGGCCTCGATTTCCGTGGTGTAACGCTCCTGGCCTTCCTTGTCCTGCCACTTGCGCGTGCGGATGCGGCCCTCGATGTAAACCGATGAGCCTTTTTTGAGAAACTGTCCGACGATCTCGGCCAGACGGCGGTAGAACACCACGCGATGCCATTCCGTCATCTCGCGCTTTTCGCCGCTGGCTTTGTCGGTCCATTGCTCGGACGTGGCCAGTCGGGCGTTCGCCACGGCATCGCCGTTGGGCAGGTAACGGATTTCTGGATCAGCGCCGAGATTGCCGATGAGAATCACTTTGTTGACCGAAGCCATGTCGCCCCCTGATGGATGTCTGGACGGCGATTATATAGCGGATTGATGAATTGAAAACCCAATGGAGGCTTTGATCAAACCGCCATTGCTGAGAGTGAAGCCCCGTGGCGATCCATGCGCCGCGCCGGATGCCCTCCTCGCGCTCGCGATGGTGATTGATTCAATGGGAGAGGCGCCGGGTCAATCGGCCATGAACCAGGGCGGGAAAGCGGGCAGGCGCGGCGAGGGGACGAGAAAGCGCTTCGGATGGTCGTATCGGTGAGACTTCTTGTCTATACTAGCGAACCCGCTTTTTCCCGCCGGCACGATCCCCATGAAAGAATCGAAGGAAATCCGCATTCGCGGCGCGCGCACGCACAACCTCAAGAACATCGACCTCGATCTGCCGCGCAACCGGATGATCGTCATTACCGGGCTGTCCGGTTCGGGCAAGTCCTCGCTGGCGTTCGACACGCTCTATGCCGAAGGCCAGCGCCGCTACGTCGAATCGCTCTCCGCCTACGCCCGCCAGTTCCTGCAGATGATGGACAAGCCGGACGTCGATCTGATCGAAGGCCTGTCGCCGGCGATCTCCATCGAGCAGAAGGCGGCCAGCCACAACCCGCGTTCCACGGTCGGCACGGTCACCGAGATTCATGATTATCTGCGTCTGCTGTTCGCCCGCACCGGCACGCCGTACTGCCCGGAGCACGGCCTGGCGCTCGAAGCGCTGACGGTCTCGCAGATGGTCGACCACGCGCTGGCGCTGCCGATGAACACGAAGCTGATGATCCTCGCGCCGGTCGTCGCCAACCGCAAGGGCGAGCAGATCGATCTGTTCGCCGAGCTGCGCGCGCAGGGCTTCGCCCGCTTGCGCGTCGACGGCGCGATCCACGAGATCGACGCCTTGCCCAAACTGGCCAAGACGCGGAAACATACGATCGACGTGGTCGTCGACCGGCTCAAGGTACGCGATGACCTCCGCCAGCGCCTTGCCGAATCCTTCGAGACCGCGCTGCGCCACGGCGATGGCCGCGCCATCGCGCTGGAAATGGATTCGGGCGTGGAACATCTGTTCTCGGCCCGGTTCGCCTGTCCGGTGTGCGCCTATTCGTTGCAGGAACTCGAACCGCGGCTGTTTTCGTTCAACAACCCGATCGGCGCCTGCCCGACCTGCGATGGTCTCGGCGTGATCCAGTTTTTCGACCCGAAGCGTATCGTCACGCGGCCCGACCTGCCGCTGGCCGCCGGCGCCATTCGCGGCTGGGATCGGCGCAATCCGTTCTATTTTCAACTCCTCTCCTCGCTGGCCGGACACTATGGTTTCGACGTCGACGCGCCATTCGCGCAACTGCCCGAGGCAATCCGCCAGATACTGCTCTACGGCTCGGGCCGCGAAGTGATCCGTTTCGGCTATCTCAACGAACGGGGCGCGCGCCATGAGCGCCGTCACACCTTCGAGGGGATCGTCAGGAATTTTGAACGCCGCTACAAGGAAACCGACTCGGTGGCGGTGCGCGAGGAACTCGCCCGGCTGATCAGCAACAGAACCTGCCCGGGCTGCGACGGCGCCCGTCTGCGCAGCGAAGCGCGTCACGTGCGCGTCGGCGGCGAAGGGAACGCGCTGGCGCTGCACCAGATCAACCGATTGCCGCTCACCGAGGCGCGCGACTACTTTCTCGGCCTGAATCTCACCGGCAACAAGGCGCGGATCGCCGAAAAGGTGCTCAAGGAAATCGTCAGCCGCCTGGAATTTCTGACCAACGTCGGCCTCGACTACCTGTCGCTCGACCGCTCGGCGGAAACGCTCTCGGGCGGCGAGGCGCAGCGCATCCGTCTGGCGTCGCAGATCGGCTCGGGACTCACCGGCGTCATGTACGTGCTCGACGAGCCGTCGATCGGCCTGCATCAGCGGGACAACCAGCGCCTGCTGGAAACGCTGCGCCACCTGCGCGACATCGGGAACACGGTGATCGTCGTCGAACACGACGAGGATGCCATCCGTGGCGCGGATCACGTCGTCGACATCGGTCCCGGCGCGGGGGCGCATGGCGGCCTCGTCGTTGCCGAGGGCACGCCCGCGCGGATCATGGAAAATCCCGCCTCGCTGACCGGCGACTACCTTGCCGGGAGGCGCCGGATCACGACGCCGGGCGCTCGCCGCCGCGCCGACCCCGAACGTCTGCTGAAGATCGTCGGCGCGCGCGGCAACAATCTGAAAGACATCACCCTCGAACTCCCGATCGGCCTGTTCACCTGCGTCACCGGGGTTTCCGGCTCCGGCAAATCGACGCTGATCAACGACACGCTCTATGCCGCCGCGTCGAAGCACCTCTACGGCTCGATCGCGGAGCCGGCCGACCATGACCGGATCACCGGCCTCGATCACTTCGACAAGGTCATCGACGTCGACCAGTCGCCGATCGGCCGCACGCCGCGATCCAATCCGGCCACCTACACCGGACTGATGACGCCGATCCGCGAACTGTTCGCGGGCGTGCCCGAAGCGCGCGCGCGCGGCTACGGCATCGGCCGCTTCTCGTTCAACATCAAGGGCGGGCGCTGCGAAGCCTGCCAGGGCGACGGAGTGGTCAAGGTCGAAATGCACTTCCTGCCCGACGTCTACGTCAACTGCGAAGTCTGCCACGGCAAGCGCTACAACCGCGAGACGCTGGAAATCCAGTACAAGGGCAAGAACATTCATGACGTCCTGCAAATGACCGTCGAACAGGCGCGCGAATTCTTCGGCGCCGTCCCCGTCATTGCCCGCAAGCTGCAAACGCTGGTCGACGTCGGTCTCTCCTACATTGCGCTCGGCCAGTCGGCCACCACCCTTTCCGGTGGCGAAGCGCAGCGCGTGAAGCTCTCGCTCGAGCTGTCCAAGCGCGACACCGGGCGCACCCTGTACATCCTCGACGAACCGACCACCGGCCTGCATTTCCAGGACATCGAGATGCTGCT
>JAITAJ010000376.1 GCA_031284185.1 Accumulibacter sp.
TCGCCATGAACATCATGCCGAAGGCAAAGCCGCCCAGGACGAGGTGCCAGTGCCAGGGCAGGGCGAACATGGGATTCGTCTCCGAGCCGATGGCGTTGAAGAGGAAACTCGTCGCCGCCATGCCCAGGAAGACGCCCAGCACGATGCGCCAGGAAGCGACGCCCGTCACGAGCAGGAACGCGCCGCCCAGGAGAATCGCCACGGTGCAGGTTTCGCCCACCGCGCCGGGCATGATGCCGATGAACGCCTGCGCCCAGGAGATGCCGCCATTGACGACGGCGTCGATGCCGCCCTCCGCCGCCGCTCGCGCCAGGGGCGTCGCGCCCGTAAAACCGTCGACCGCCGTCCACACCGCGTCGCCGGAAATCTGCGCCGGATAGGCGAAAAAGAGAAAGGCGCGTCCGGCCAGGGCGGGATTGAGGAAATTCTTGCCCGTGCCGCCGAAGACTTCCTTGGCGATCACCACCCCGAAGCTGATGCCCAGCGCCGCCTGCCACAAGGGAATCGTGGGCGGCAGGATGAGCGCGAAGAGGATGGAGGTGGCGAAAAAGCCCTCATTCACCTCATGCCCGCGAATCGTGGCGAAGAGCACTTCCCAGAAGCCGCCGACCGCGAAGGTCACGAGGTAGATCGGCAGGAAATACACCGCGCCGTGCGCGAGGTTGTCCCACAGGCTCGCCGGGTTGAACCCGGCGATGAGGCGGATGATCTCCAAATGCCAGTCCGCGGCGGCCGAAAGGAGTTCGGGATGGGCGAGATAGGCGCTGTTCGCCTGAAAGCCGACGTTCCACATGCCCGCGAACAGGGCAGGGAAGGTGGCGAGCCAGACGAGGATGATGATGCGCTTCAGGTCCATCGCGTCGCGTACGTGCGCGCCGACGCGGGTGACGCTGCCGGGACGGTAGAGAAAGGTGTCGGTCGCTTCGTAGAGGGCGAAAAGCTTCTCGAAGCGCCCGCCCTTCGTGAAATGCGGTTCCAGTTGGTCGAGCAATTGACGCAAGCCCATGGATCAGCCCTCCTTCTCGATGCGGGCGAGCACATCCCGCAAAATGGGGCCGTATTCATACTTGCCCGCGCAAACATAGGTACACAAGGCCAGATCCTCCTCGTCCAGTTCCAGGGCGCCCAGCTTCTGCGCCATTTCGGTGTCGCCCACGACGAGATAGCGCAACAGATGCGTGGGCAGGATGTCGAGCGGCATCACCGCCTCGTAATTCCCGACCGGCATGATGGCGCGCGGACTGCCGTTGGTGGTGGTGGTAAACGCGAACCGCTTCTTGCGCGTGAGGCAGGAAGTGAAGAGATTCAAGACCGAATGCTTGTTCGCGCCAAAACGCAAGAAATGCAGCATCTCCCGCTCCCGCCCTTCCGCCAGACAGGAGACCTGCTGATGATAGCGCCCCAGGAAGGCAAAGGGACCGGAGCCCGCGCGTCCGCCGAAGACGGAGCCGGAAATCACGCGGTTGTCGCCCGACAAAAGCTCGTCCGCGACGAGTTCATCAAGACTTGCGCCCAGCCGGGTGACGAGGAGGCGCGGATTCTTCACCACCGGCCCGGCGAGCGAGATGACGCGCTCCACCCACAAACGCCCGCTGGCAAAGAGTTTTCCGATAGCAATCACGTCCTGATGGCCGATGTGCCAGACGGTTTTGTGCGCGTCGACGGGGGCGAGAAAGTGGATGTGCGTCCCCGGCAATCCGGCGGGATGTGGGCCGGAAAAGCGTTCGAGCGTCACGCCGGGTAAATCGGCGCCGGGAATTTCGCCTGTTTCTCCTGCGCACAAGAAGACTTGGGCAAGGCGCGTGAGCACCGTGAGACCGCGGATAAAATCCTCGCGGTATTCGGCGAGGATGAGCACGGGATCGGCGGCCAGGGGATGGGTGTCGATGGCGGTGACGAAAATGGAAGCGGGCGCGGCGTCCGCGGCGGGAATCCGGGAAAAGGGACGGGTGCGAAAGGCTGTCCACAACCCGGACTGTTGCAGGTTTTCCCGTACTTTCGCGGCATCCAGCGTTTTTAGTTCGCCGTCCGCATAATGCGCGAAGGTTTCCGCCGCCTCGTCTTCGCCATCGCCGTCCAGGTCGATGACGATGGATTGAAACGCCCGCTTCTCGCCCCGGTGGATGGCGCTGACGACCCCCGCGCCTGGCGCGGTGAAGGGAATGCCGGGCGTTTTCTTGTCGAAAAAGAGCGCCTGCCCCAGTTTGACCCGATCGCCCGCCTGCACGGCCATCGAAGGCTTCATGCCGGGGTAATCCTCCCCGATGAGCGCGACCCGCCGCGCCGCCTTCTTCGCCCCGATTTCCTGACGAGGCGCGCCGGTAATCGGCAAATCCAGTCCGCGTTTGATTCTGATCATGCGTTTGGCCCAATCTCTGCTAAAAACGAAAAGAGGGCGGCTGGCACTGGCAGCCAGGCCGCCGACAGCCGAAATTCCAGGGGGATTCCCGGAACAACGGCTTCCCGAAAACCGCTAAATTATATAGTAGGGCCGGGGAGAATTTGCGAAGGAAGCGGGCGTCCGCACAATTTTTTTTCGACATGTCCGTCGTTCGGAGCACTCGTTTCAAGGCCGCGATTCGTCCATCCGGGGTTTCTTCTGTAAAATCTCACCTTTTACCCAATTTCAACAGGCATTCGCCCATGAAATCCGCCCAAATCCGCGAAAAATTCCTGAAATTCTTCGAGTCCAAGGGGCATCGGGTCGTGGCCTCCTCCTCGCTCGTGCCCGCCAATGACCCGACCCTGATGTTTACCAAT
>JAITAJ010000383.1 GCA_031284185.1 Accumulibacter sp.
TGGCCGCCGCGCTCAGCCAGGCGGGACATGCCGGAGCCGGCCCCGGACTCACCGGCTGTGCCGCCATCGGCGGCGGCAAGCTCCGGCACGACACCGGCTCCCACGTCGACGTCAAGGGCGAGCACCTCGTCGCCGGCCTGACCGTCGCCCGCCCGACGCAGACGGGCGAGATCGCCCTGAGTATCTTCGTCGAACACGGCGAAGGCAACTACGACACCTACAACCGCTTCGCCAATCTCGCCAGCGTCCACGGCAAGGGCGACACCGACTACACCGGCGCCGGCCTCTTCACCCGCCTGAAGACCGGCGAAACGAAGCAAGGCCACGGGTACGCGGAAGCCTCGGCCCGGCTCGGCCGGGTCAAAGTCAACTTCAAGGCCCGCGACCTGAGCGACGACGACGGCACCCGCGCCGCCTACGACAGCGCTGCCCGTTACGTCGGCGCCCATGTCGGCGCGGGCTACCAATGGAATCTGAGCGAAAGCGCGGCCCTGGACCTCTACGCCCGCTACCTGTGGACTCACCAGGGAGGGGACACGGTCAGGCTCAGCACCGGCGACCCCCTGAAATTCGAGGCCGTCGACTCCCAGCGTACCCGTCTGGGCGCCCGATGGAAGCAAACCGTGGCTCAGGGAACCGACTTTTACCTTGGCGCCGCCTGGGAGCGCGAATACGACGGCAAGGCCCGGGCCGTCGGCAACGGCGCCTATCGTCTCGACGTGCCCGACCTGCGAGGCGACACCGGCCTCGTGGAAGCCGGTGTCAGCGTCACCCCCAGCCCGAAGCGTCCCTTGAGTCTGGACTTCGGCATTCAGGGCCACGCCGGCAAGCGGGAGGGCGTCACCGGCAGCTTCAGGCTGAACTACCGGTTTTAGAGGGCAGTTTCAGAAGATAGAGGGCGGAAGACAGAAGACAGGTCTGCTTGGGCGCTTCGCGCCAGATAAGGAAGGAAAAACCGAGCGATGGGTTTCTCTGTCTTCTGTCTTCTGTCTTCTGTCTTCTGTCTCCTGTCTTCTCAGGAATCTATCTTCTGAACCGTTCCAGGAGGTAGCTTTCCGCGCCTTTCTCGCAGCCGGAGAGACGCCAGAGCAGTAGTATGCCGAGCGCGTAGGTCAGGGCGCCGGTGGCGATCGACGCGAGCAGCTTGAAGATCAGCGGCAGGGACTCGAAGGCGGGCAACAGGGCGAGCGCGAGCGCCATCAGCCCGGTCGCGCCCGCCGGACGCCACGCGCTCGCGATGAAGTCGCCGATCCCGAGCCGGGGAACGTGACGCAGCACCAGGGCGATCAGGAAGAACAGGCCGAACATCGTACATGCGAGCCGGATCAGGGCAATTCCCCCGGCATCGGCTTCGGGGAAGAAGAAGATGCCGAGGATCGAGAGCATGGCAAACTGAATCCAGGCAAGGATCGCCTGCGCGCTGACCTTGCCGAGCGCCAGCAAGAGATAACTGCTGCTGTGGGTCAAGGCGGTGAAGACGCTGATCAGGGACAGAATCCGCATCAGCGGGATGGCGCTCAGCCATTGTTCTCCGAGCAGGAGGCGCACGGCGTCGCCCGCGACGAAGTAAAGCCCGACGCCGGCGGGCAGGGCCACCAGACTCTGGATGCCGAGGGCCTTGCGGAAGGTGGCCTTCAGACGCGCGGGGTCGTGGGCCGCGTCGACGAACAGCGGGAAGAGCACGCGCCCCAGCGGAGCCAGCAGTTCGGTCGTCGGCATGGCGGCGATTTCGTTGGCGAGGGTGTACATTCCCAGGGTCGAGGCGTCGCCGCGCCGACCGACGAGGAACTTGTCGGTCTGCTGCTGGCCGAAATTGCCGAGATTGCAGAGGAGCATCCATTGCGAGAATGACCATATCTTGCCCGAACGCGCCAGCGACAGGCGCGGGCGGTAGTCGTGCAGACGATAGCTGAGCAGGGTGCCGAAACAACGCGCGGCCAGGGCGCCGATGACCATGGCCCAGTAGCTCCGCCACCAGAAGGCCAGCGTCATGGTGACCAGAAAGCCCAGGAGTCGCCGGAAAAAGAAGAACCGGAAATCGCGTCCGAATTCCATGTTCTTCTGAAAGGCGACGATTCCGATGTTCTCGAAACCACCGATCAGGACGGACCAGGCCATGACGCGAATGACGTCGACGACACGGGGATCGCGGAAATAATCGGCGGCGAACGGCGCGGCCATCCAGATCAGCCCGGCGGCGAGCGCGGCCTGGATC
Source organism: Accumulibacter sp. (assembly GCA_031284185.1). Taxonomy (GTDB): domain Bacteria; phylum Pseudomonadota; class Gammaproteobacteria; order Burkholderiales; family Rhodocyclaceae; genus Propionivibrio. The sequence continues at coordinate 2,216 of JAITAJ010000383.1, forward strand.
AGCCGCAGCGTCCAGGCGGTGTCGAATTCATCCCGCCCGGCGGCCTTGTCCTGGACCAGCGCGGAACCCACGCCCAGATCGAGAAGCGTGTCGATGAGGCTGACGATGATCGAGGCCATGGCGACGATGCCGAAGTCGTCGGGGAGCAGCAGCCGCGCCAGGATCAGCGTGCTGACGAAACCGATCAGGCGATCGGTCCAGCGCATGCCTATGGTGAGGACGGCTCCACGCGCGGCGGAAACGGCCTCGATCGGTTTGTTCGAGATATTCATGCAATGCTTTCCGCAATGGAAGAGGGAAGGGCCGGTTCCGCGAAACGCGCGGCCCCGCCGGGCATTCCTGGATCAGCCACTCGTCATTTCATCCAGCAAGGTGGCGAATACCCGCGTCCGTTCGCGGCGGGAGGCCGATTCGACGCGGGCCGGGTCCGGCGAGAAATCCTCCCGCTCGCCGCTCATGAATCTTTCGATCAGGCGGGCGATGCCCTCCGGTGAATCCAGCGCCGCGATGCTCCGGATGCCCGCCTCGCGCAACGCGCCCGCCGTATCGCCGGCCGGATCGGTCAGGCCCAGTACCGGGCGCCCCGTCCGCAGGTACTCGTAAACCTTGGCCGGAATCTGTTCGTTGCAGTTGGCAGCCTGCATGACCAGAAGACCCTCCGCCCTCGACATCTCGGCCAGGGCATCGCGGTACGGAACGGCGGGGCAGGTTTCGACGAAGGACGCGACGCCATGCTTTCCGGCCAGCGCTCGGAGCAGATCGTCGTGAACCGGGGCGCGGAATCGTATCTTCAACGAACCCGGCGCGAGGCTTCCATCGCGTTTCATGGCTTCGAGCGCGATGAACAGGGGGGCCGGGTCGCGTTCGGAGGGGTAGACGATGCCGCTGTGCAGCAGGGTGAGGCTTCCCGGATTGAGCGGTTCGGCCGGGGAGGGCGGAAGGGGCAGGCCCTGAAAGCTCTCCTCGTCGTAGCCGTTTTCGAGAACCCGCATGTGAGCGGCGCGATCGGGATAGCGCCCGCGATAGATTCGCGCCGCGCCGGGCGTCGTGAACAGGGACAAGGCCGCCTTGCCGACGGCCTCGGCCTCTATTTCGAGGAAGCGGCGCCAGGTGACGGGATCGGCCGGGTATCCGTCCTGCGCCATCGGGTCGCGGAAATCGGCAACCCAAGGCAGTTCCGAGCGTCGGCGCAGCTCGGAGGCGATGACATGGGCCGTGGCGATCGGGTAGGTCGACCAGATCGCGTCCGGCGCGTACTTTCCGATCAGCCGCATACCCTCCCGGATGCCGGCGAATTTCCAACTGATCCAGCGGTCGGGACGCGCCGTGGCCGCGGCGTAGCGCCCGGCGATCGAGAAGTGGCGGGCGGCGTCGAGCGCGAAGGCGCGGCTGACGACCGTTCCTTCGGGAATCTCGCCCATGAGATCCTCGCTGGTGCGCTCGTAGGCCCGGGGATTCGCGCTGAGCACGATCGGCTGCCAGCCGAATTCCGGGAGGTAGCGGACGAAGCGCAAGGTACGCTGGATGCCGCTGCTGCCGGCCAGCGGCGGGAAATGGTAGGCGATCATCAGGATGCGCTTCATTTTCGCGGAAGGTTTTCAGGGGAGGTTCAGCGGGGAGGCCGAACGAACGCCGGAACGGCCCCGGAGCGCCCGCCGGCGGGGCGCGCTCATTTCAGCAAGCCCATGCTGGCCGCCGCCGCCCGCGACATCGCCTTGAGGTCGTGGATGACATGGCCGGACGACATGCCGGCGGCCCGGTTCAGCGGGCTTCGCAGCCCGGCCAGATAGGCGCGCAGCCCCAGCCGCGACAGGTGATAGCGCCAGTCGCGCCACTGCCGCGCCAGCATCGCCTCCACGCGCGATCGCTGTGCCGTCGACAGCGGCACGCCGAGCTTGCCCGAGCGCAAGTCCAGCAAGCCGCGCAGTTTCTCACGCGCGATGAACTCGCCCGCCGCGGGAGCGGTCAGGTTATCGTCGTGGCGGTGGTGCAGGGCGAGGTCGTCCGGTGTGAACACGAACCGTCCGCGCTGCGCGAGCCGCAGCCAGAACAGCCAATCCTCGCCGGAACGGAAGGTATCGGGCATACCGCCGACATCCAGCGCCGCGTCGCGCCGGAAACAGGTGGCGCTGGTCGGGATGATGCTGGCCGGCAGCAGCCGGTCGGTCGCGTTGCGCAGCGCGAACATGGCGTCATCCAACGGTTCGGCCTCCGCGCCGAGGTCGATGTGTGGCGCGAACAGGCCATGCGGCGCGCGACCGTCCGGGCCGACCACGGTGGCATCGCCGAAGGCCAGCACGGCATCGGGATGAGCGTCCAGGGCGCCGCAGAGGCGTTCCAGGGTATCGGGCAAGTGTTCGTCGTCGCTGTCCAGAAAGGCCACGTAAGGCGTACACGCCAGCCTGATGCCGTGGTTGCGCGCCGCCGCGGGACCGACATTGCGCGCCAGCGCCTCGATTCGTACCGGCTGCCCGTGCCGTTCGCCCCATGCGCGGACCACGCCGGGCGTGCCGTCGCGCGAGGCATCGTCTACGACCATGATCTGACGCGGGCCTCGGCGCTGGCGCCGGAGGCTGTCGAGCGAGCGCTCGATCAGGCGCGCGCGGTCGCGGGTCGGTATGACGACGGTAATGTTCAGAGAACGGCCATTCGAGAAGACAGAGGACGGAAGAACCGAGCGCCCGGTTTTTCGTCCTCTGCCCGGCGCGGAGCGCCCGAGCCGATCTATTTTTTGTCCTCTCAAAATGCTATCCCCTGAAACCATCCCCTGCCTCGGAAGACAGAGGGCAGAAAAACCCATCGTCCGGTTTTGCGTCCCCTCCCCGGCGTGGAGCGCCGCAAACTGATCTGTCTTCTGTCCTCTGTTTTCTATCCTCTGAAACCGTCCCCCGACCCGCTTTGAGTGAAAAGTCGGGCGCGTGGCCGCGCAGCCATTGCTCCAGCATCATGGATATCCAGATCATTTCTCCGAAGTAGCCGGGATGTTCGTGAAGATGTCTGTCGAACAGGCGCTCGACGAAGTCGGCGCGCAGAATGCCGCGCCCGGCGAGCGCCCGGACGGATTCGGCGGCCAGCGCGCGCAAGGCATCGTCCCGCGTGACCCAGAGACCGAATGGCAGACCGAATCCCTGTTTCTTCTTGCTCAGGATTTCGTCGGGCAAAAAGCCGCGCAGAGCGTCCTTGAAGAACCAGCGCAGCTTCAGTCCCTTGAGCTTGTAGTCGGCCGGCAGGCGCAGCGAAAAATCGAGCAGATCGTCATCGAGCATCGGGAAGCCGACCTCGACTCCCGCCAGAGAGGTCGTTCCGACGATTTTGGGCAGATCGCTTTCGGCCAGCGTGTAGCGCCAATCGTAGGCCAGCTCGCGGTTGAGCGCGCTGTCCGTGACGGCCTGATCCCACACCGTCTGCCGCGTGGAGAGCGGCGATCCGGTATCGGCTTCCCGGAGGAGTTCCGGCGTCAGCGTCTCGCCGGGTCCCAGACGCATGATCAGGTTGTACATCTCCAGGCGCCGCGGCATCGGCACGCGCGCCTGTTCGACGTAGCTCGCTCCCTTTTTCAGGATCGGCAGCCGGGACGCCCACCCGGTACACAGCAGGGGTTCCATGAGTCCGGCGCGGAGGAGGCCGGGGACGTGCCGGTACCAGTCGAATAGCCGGCTCTTCGCGTAGCGCGAATTACCGCCGAACAATTCGTCGCCGCCGTCGCCGGCCAGCATTCGGGTCAGGCCGTCTTCCCCGGCCATCCTGGCGCAATAGTAGGCCGGCAGCGCCGAGGAGTTGCCGAAGGGCTGATCGTAGTGCGTGGCGACACGTGGAATGCTCCGCGCGAGATCGGCCGGCGTGACGTAATACTCGTGGTGTTCGGTGCCGAAGTGTCTGGCCGCGATGCGGGCGTAGGCCATTTCGTCGTAGCCTTGCGCCTCGAAGCCGATCGAATAGGTCGCCGCCGGGGCGCCGCGGACGGCGCCGATCATGCCCGCGACGGAAGAGCTATCGGTCCCGCCGCTCAGGAAGCAGCCGGCCTTGCCGCCGTCCAGTTGCCGCTCGACGGCCGGTCGCA
>JAITAJ010000011.1 GCA_031284185.1 Accumulibacter sp.
CCCTCCGCTGCTTAGCCGTCCGGTGATCCTCCCTGCCGAAGTTCGCCGGTATTTCGACCATTGCCCCTGCTTGTCGGGTTTCAGAGGACAGAAGACAGAAGACAGATCGGCGTGCGGCGCGGCGCGCCGGGCCGGGAACGCAAAACCGAGCGCTCGGTTTTTCCATCCTATCCGGCGCGACAGCGCCGCAAACTTATCTGTCTTCTGTCTTCTCTATTGGCTGTCCTCTGAAACTGTCCTCTGAACCTGCCTTATCGTTTTCGATCAGCGCGTAGGCCGAATGGTTGTGGATCGACTCGAAGTTCTCGGATTCGACGATGTACCGACCGATACGGTCTTCCGCGTTCAGTTGGGCGGCGACGTCGCGCACCATGTCTTCGACGAATTTCGGATTGTCGTAGGCGCGCTCGGTGACGTATTTTTCATCGGGCCGCTTGAGCAGGCCGTAAAGCTCGCACGAAGCCTGCGCTTCGACCATCTGGACGATTTCCTCGATCCAGACGTGCTCCAGTATCCGGGCCGTGACCGTGACGTGCGAACGCTGATTGTGCGCGCCGCGCTCCGAGATTTTCTTGGAACACGGGCACAGGCTGGTCACCGGAACGACGACCTTGATCGTCGAAGCGATCTCGCCCCGGGCGATCTCGCCGATCAGGGTAACGTCATAGTCCATCAGACTCCGCACCCCGGAAACCGGCGCGGACTTGCCGATGAAATAGGGGAAGTTCATCTCGATGCGCCCGGTTTCCGCCTCCAGCTTGCGGACCATCTCGCGCAGCATGGCCGGAAAGGTTTCCACCGAAATCTCATGCTCGTGGCTGTTGAGAATTTCCACGAAGCGCGACATGTGCGTGCCCTTGAAATCGTGCGGCAGCTCGACGTACATGTTGAACATCGCGACGGTGTGCTGAACGCCCGCCGAGCGGTCGAGCACCTTGACAGGATGACGAAAGGTCTTGATGCCGACCCGGTTGATGGCGATGCGCCGCGTATCGGCGAGACCCTGCACGTCAAGAATGGCGGACGCTCCCTTGTCCCCTGAAACTCCTGTCTTCTGATCTTGCCTGTTGCTCATTGTTCGTCCCGATAAGTTTGCGCCGCGCGCAGAATGCCGTCCTTGTCGAGTCCGGCTTCCGCAAGCAGCCTCGACTGATCGCCGTGGTCGATGAAGCGGTCGGGCAGCCCCATTCTGACGAAGCGCGCCGTACTGCCCGTCTCGTCGAGAACGCGGGCGACTTCCGCGCCGGCGCCGCCGATCAGCGCGTTCTCTTCGATGCTGATCAGCAGGGAATGTTCCCGCGCCAGTTCGATGATCAGTTCACGGTCGATCGGCTTCACGAAACGCATGTTGGCCACGCTGGCGTCGATCGCTTCGGCGGCCTGCAGGGCGGGCGTCAACATGCTGCCGAAGGCGAGCAGCGCGATATCCCTGCCACGCCGCCGCACTTCCCCCTTGCCGAACGGGAGGCCGTCCAGCGTGGATTGCGTCTCGACGCCCGTGCCGGCGCCGCGCGGGTAGCGCACCGCGCAGGGGCCGTCATGGCGAAACGCGGTGGTCAGCATCCGGCGGCATTCCTCTTCGTCCGCGGGGGCCATGATTACCATGTTCGGGACGCAGCTCAGATACGACAGATCGAACGCGCCGTGATGGGTCGGGCCGTCGGCGCCGACCAGCCCGCCCCGGTCGAGGGCGAAGACGACCGGCAGCTTCTGCAAGGCGACGTCATGCAGTAATTGATCGTAGGCGCGTTGCAGGAAGGTCGAATAGATGGCGACCACCGGGCGCATGCCTTCGCAGGCCAGACCGGCGGCAAAGGTCACGGCGTGCTGTTCGGCGATGCCGACGTCGAAGTAGCGATCGGGGAAGCGCTCGGCGAATTCGATCATGCCGGAACCTTCGCCCATGGCCGGCGTGATGGCGACCAGCCCAGGCTCGACGGCGGCCATGTCGCAGAGCCATTGACCGAAGACCTGGGCGTAGGTCGGTTTGCCGTCCTTGCGGCTCTCGATGCCGATCTCCGGCTGGAATTTCGAGACGCCGTGGTACAGCACCGGGTCGGCTTCGGCCAGCTTGTATCCCTGCCCCTTGCAGGTGACGACGTGCAGGAATTGCGGCCCCTTGAGCTTTTTCAGGTTTTGCAGGGTCGGGATCAGCGAATCGAGATCGTGCCCGTCGATCGGCCCGATATAGTTGAAACCCAGTTCCTCGAACAGGGTTCCCGGCGTCAGCAGGCCCTTGACGTGCTCTTCCACGCGGCTGGCGAACTGAATCAGGGAGGACGAGGGGCCGAAGACTTTCTCCCCGGCGCGGCGGGCGGCGTCGAGGGCGCCGCCGGAAAGGGCGCGCGCCAGATATTTGTTCAGCGCGCCGACCGGCGGAGAAATCGACATGTCGTTGTCGTTGAGAACGACCAGCATGTCGGCATCCGCCACGCCGGCGTTGTTCAGCGCCTCGAACGCCTGTCCCGCCGACATCGCGCCGTCGCCGATGATGGCCACCGCGCGCCGCGCGTCGCCGTGGAGCTTGGCGGCGAGGGCCATGCCGAGCGCCGCGGAAATCGAAGTCGAGGAATGGCCGACGCCGAAGGTGTCATACGGACTCTCGCAACGCCGGGGAAAGCCCGAGACGCCGCCGTGATTGCGCAGCCTGGCCATTCCGTCCCGGCGTCCGGTGAGTATCTTGTGCGTGTAGGTCTGGTGCCCGACGTCCCAGACCAGCCGGTCGTCCGGCGTGTCGAAGACATAGTGCAGGGCGATGGTCAGCTCGACCGTGCCGAGATTCGATGAGAGGTGGCCGCCCGTGCGCGAAACCGATTCCACGAGAAAGGCGCGCAATTCTTCGGCCAGTTGCCGTAATTGTTTACGGTCGAACTCGCGCAGTCGCGCGGGGCAATCGATGGTGTCGAGCAGAGGATAGGTCATGATTCGCAGAAAATCCGGCAGCTAAAACCGGCGGCGGGCGATGAAATCCGTCAATTCGACGAGCCGGCCCGCCCGATCGCCGAAGGGTCTCAAGGATTCGAGCGCCTGTTCGCGCAACTGCCCGGCGAATTCCCTCGAGCGCTCCAGCCCCAGCAGACCGACGTAGGTCGCCTTGTCCGCGGCGGAATCCTTGCCCGCGGTCTTGCCCAGCGTCACCGTGCTCGCGGTGCAATCGAGAATGTCGTCGACCACCTGGAAGAGCAGACCGGCGCGCTTGGCGAAGCGATCCAGGGCCTGCCGCGCGTCGTCGTCGAGGCTCTCGCCGCAGAGCGCGCCCAGCGTCACCGCGGCGCGGATCAGGGCGCCCGTCTTCAGCGCGTGCATCAGCTCCAGTTCCGGCAGCTCCAGCGCGTGGCCGGCCGCGTCGAGGTCGATCGCCTGACCGCCGGCCATGCCCAGCGAACCGCTGGCATGTGCCAGGCAGCGCAACATTTCGAGCTGGACGGACGGGACGCCCAGATCGGCGCCGGCGAGCAACAGGAAGGCTTGTGTCTGCAAGGCGTCGCCGGCGAGCAGCGCGCCCGCCTCGCCGTACTCGACGTGGCAGGTCGGGCGGCCGCGGCGCAACACGTCGTTGTCCATGCACGGCAAGTCGTCGTGCACCAGCGAATAGGCGTGGATCATTTCCACGGCGCAGGACGCGATTTCCAGCTTCTCGCCCGGTGCCGCGCAGATTTCCCCCGTGGCGAAGGCCAAGAGCGGGCGTACCCGCTTGCCGCCGTTGAGGCAGGAGTAGCGCATGGCCTGGTGCAAACGCGCCGGGAGGGCCTCGGCGGACGGCAGATGACGCGACAGGGCCTTTTCGACGCGCGTCTGAACGGCGGCCATCCACTCGTCGAAGGAAGGCGCGGGGGGCGCGAGGGCGGCGTTCATCGGCCTGGATCTCCGTCCGCGTCCACATCCGCGTCGCGCAATTCATCGTTCTCGAACATCTGGATTCTGCGTTCCGCCTCGCCGAGCTGCTCCTGACAATGCCGCAGCAGCTCGCTGCCGCGGCGGTAGGCCAGGATCGACTCCTCCAGGGGGAGGCGTCCGCTTTCCATGTCCTGAGTGATCCGTTCGATCTCCGCGAGGGCCGTTTCAAATTTCATGTCGGTGGATACCGATGACAAGGAAGACTCCTTTGCGTCCAATTCCGCAGTGTGTGGTCGAAGCATGGCGTGAAATCGCCGAAACGCTGAAAAATAGTCCAAGGATAACACTTCGTCCGATTGGAGAGGGGGTGGCGAGCGGATAGAGTGGCATTTTCCGCGTGCCGATCCGGCCTCCCCCTCCGTTTCGAGACGATCCTGCGGTCCCCGTGGATGGCTGCCGCCAGTTTCCCGTCCGTTGTTCAGAGGACAGCGATTTGGGAGGACAGATGACAGTTCCAGAGGACAGCGATTTGAGAGGACAGAAGACAGTTCCAGAGGACAGCGATTTGAGAGGACAGATGACAGTTCCAGAGGACAGCGATTTGAGAGGACAGAAGACAGTTCCAGAGGACAGCGATTTGAGAGGACAGAAGACAGTTCCAGAGGACAGCGGTTTGAGAGGACAGAAGACAGTTCCAGAGGACAGCGATTTGAGAGGACAGAAGACAGATGAATTTGGGCGCTTCGCGCCGGATGAGATGGCAAAACCGAGCGCCCGGTTTTTCGTCCATCCCCCGGCGTGAAGCGCCGCAAGT
>JAITAJ010000086.1 GCA_031284185.1 Accumulibacter sp.
CTTCCAGGGCGGCGGCGGCCTGGACGGTCGCAAGCTCGCCGTCCGGGTGGGCCAGGCGCTGGTAGGCGACCGGCGCAAGCAGGATGGGATGCGCGAAACGCTGGCCGAAGAGTTCGAGCGCCGTATCGCCGCCCCGCACGTCGGAGAGCGCGCGCGGATACAGCGCCAGATCGTCGAGGGCGGCACGGTTCTTCCGAAGGGTGATCTCATCGCCCGCGCCGCCCGCGATGTAGGCCCAGGCATTGTCGTCCAGCCGCTCGCGGGCATAGGGCGCGTAATCGGCCACCGCGGCAATGGCCGGGGGAATGGAGGCAAGGCGCGGCAGGGTCATGGGGCGGGCGGCAAGGATGCCGCTTCGATGGAGACCCAGCAAGAAATTAGCGACAGCCCTTCAGGGCTGTCGGTCTAACTCCAGTGGAAAGGGGTGTGCATCCCCTCCCCAATGGCTACGGTCGAAACCCCGGCCTTCAGGCCGGGGTTCCAACCTTCGTACCTTTCTTACGGGCGGGGTTTCAAACCGGAGTTAGTTTTACGATGAATCTGCTGAACATTCGTTTCCTCGACGAACTCGCCGCCCTCCGGCGGGACCTTCACGCGCACCCGGAGCTGGCCTTCCAGGAAACGCGCACGGCCGACATCGTGGCGCGCGAATTGTCCGCCTGCGGCATCGAGGTACATCGCGGCCTGGCCGGAACGGGGGTCGTCGGCGTTTTGCGCAAGGGCGCGGGGCGGCGGGCAATCGGTCTGCGTGCCGACATGGATGCCCTGCCGATGCCGGAAAAGAACGGTTTCGCGCATGTGTCGCAAAATCCGGGCCGGATGCACGCCTGCGGCCATGACGGGCATACCGCCATGCTGCTCGGCGCGGCGCGGTATCTGGCCGAAAACCTCGAAAGCCTTGCCTTCGACGGCACCGTTCATTTCATCTTCCAGCCGGCTGAAGAATCCGAGGCCGGCGCTCAGGTCATGGTCGAGGACGGACTGTTCCGGCGCTTCCCGATGGACGCGATTTTCGGCCTGCACAACTGGCCGAATCTGCCGGTGGGCGAAATGGTCGTGATGCCCGGGCCGATCATGGCGGGCACCCGCGTCTTTGAAATCCGTCTGCGCGGGCAAGGATGTCACGCCGCGATGCCGCACCAGGGAATCGATACGCTGGTGGCGGCCAGCCATCTCGTCCTCGCTTTGCAGACCATCGTGTCGCGCAACGTCCCTCCCTGCGAGGGCGCGGTGGTCAGCGTCACCCAGATTCACGGCGGCGACGCGCTGAACGTCATTCCCGACGAAGCCGTCCTGCGCGGAACCATCCGCATTTTCAAGCCGGAGGTCGAAACGCTGATCGAAGCCGCGATGCGCCGTCTGTGCGCCGGGATCGGGAACACCTTCGGCGTGTGGACGGACATTGCTTTCGATCAGTGCTACCCGGTGACGGCGAGCAGCGCGCCGGAGGCGGAAATCTGCCGGGAGGCGGCCACCGACGTTCTCGGCGCCGGAAACGTGCGGCGGGACGAATCGCCTTCGATGGCCGCCGAGGACTTTTCCTTCATGCTGCGGGAAAAGCCGGGATGTTACGTGTGGCTCGGCAATGGTTCGGGAAACGATGACCGCGCCTTGCACAATCCGTATTACGATTTCAACGACGAGACTCTGGCGATGGGTGTGAGCTATTGGGTCAGGCTCATCGAAACGGCGCTTCGCCCGGGATGACCCTGTTTGTCAAAACACGTAATTCGTGTATAACAGCACGGTTCGGAAAACAAGGCGTACATCGACTATGAACAAGGGAGCTATGCCGGATTCCGCGGTGGATGCCGTTGTGAAAAAACCTCGGATCCTGGTGGTGGACGGTTCGCGGGTGGTGCGCACGACGCTGGCGAAACGTCTGGAGGGCAGCTTCGGTATCGTCGAGGAAGATAACGGCGAATCCGCCTGGCAACTCCTGATGCTCGACAACAGCATCGTCGCGATCGTTTCGAGTCCCAATCCTCCCCGGCTGGTCGCGCGTGATCTGTTGGGACGCATGCGCGCCAGCGCCTTGCGCCGTCTGCGTGAGACGCCCCTGGTGCTGCTCGTCTCCGATGACAACCCCGAAGCCAGTGCCGACGAATGGCAGAGCCAGGGGATCGCCGGGATCATGACCAAATCGATGAGCAAGGACGCGATGGTGGAGTGCCTGGAGAACCTGTTGTTCCTGCCGTCTCAGGCATCGCCGCCCGAATCCCGGCCCGGGCCGCGGGACGAATCGCGGGATGAATCACGCGACGAAAGACACCAGGAAGAAACTCAGGACGAAGCGCGGAAGGAAGCGCTGGAAGAGGTGAGCCGGGAGGAGGCGCCGGAAACGCCGCCGGCGGACCGCGCGGTGTGGCACGCGCCTCTCCTGGACGCGGAGGATTTCATCGCGGCGGTGACCTCGCTTCCGCATGAAATGAGTTCGGACGAATCCTTGTGCGTCCTCGTTTTCGGGATCGACCGCCTGAGTGAGCTGATCGGTCGTTTCGGCGCGGATGTCCCGGACCTGTTGACCGGGCGGATCGCCAGGCTGCTCGCCGCCAAGATAGACTCGCGCGACGTGCTCGGGCGATGCGGAGAGGACTGCGTGGACGTCGCCATCGTTTCGCACGGCGTCGACCTGCGGTCGGGGGTGCGTTTCGGAAAGCGCGTCTGTAAAAGCATGGCGACCGGACAGATTGCCGTGCACGGGCGGAAGATACTATTGACGCCCAGTGTCGGAGTGGCCGCGACCTCCGACGATCACGCGGCCTCCCCCGAAGAGCTGCTTGCTCTGGCGCAGGAGCGCATGAAACAGGCGATGCGGTGCGGAGGCAACTCCGTTTGCACCGAACTTCATCCCGACTGCCCGCTGAGCCAGCGGGACAAGGCTCTGCTGGGATTGTTCGGGCTGCTGGGCGAAGTGCTGGAACCGGAACAAAAGGAAGCCCTGGGCATGGCGGTCCGGCCCCTGCTGGGGAAAATCGACGCCAAGCTGTCCAGCGAAGCCCAGGGGTTGCTGGGGCTGCCACCTCTCGACGACGAGCATTAAATCAGACCGCTCCGAGGAAAGCATGAAGGAAGAGTCCTGATCCCGGCGCGGGGCGTCATTTGCCGGCGTTCCACTCCGGCTTGCGTTTCTCGACCAGCGCCAACATGCCCCGACGGCCTTCCTGACTCGACTGGGCGGCTGTCGCGCGCCGCGCCGCCTCTTCCATCGTCGCCTGATCGATTGGCCGCCCGCCGATGGAACCCAGGAGGGCCTTGCACGCGCTCATGGCATCGGCGCTGTTTTTGAGCAGCGTCTCGATCGTCTCGCCGATCGCCTCGTCGAGTTGTTCCTCGTCGGGAAGCATCTCGTGCACGAGTCCGATGCGATAAGCGTCGGCACTGGAAAAGCGTTCCGTCGTCAGCATGTGGTAGCGGCAATGCCGTTCACCCATCGCGGCGACCAGGTACGGAGCGGCGACGGCGGGAAGCAGGCCGTACCTCACCTCGTTCAGGACGAACGATGCGTCGTAGGTGGCAAACGCGACGTCACAGGCCGCGATCAGCCCGACCCCGATGCCGGAGGCGGAGCCTTGCACGCGAACGATCGTCGGCTTGTCCGTGCCGGCCAGCGTCGCCAGCAGACGCGCCAGATCGCGGTTGTCCTCCAGATTCTTTTCCGGGCTTCCGCGAATCGTCTCGCGGATCCAGGCCGGATCGGTTCCCGCGCAGAAGCTCTTCCCGGTCGATGACAGCACGATCACGCGAACACCCGGCTCCTCGTCCAGCGCCCGCAAACCGTCGGTCATCTCGGCGACCAGCGTCCTGTCCAATGCGTTGTGGCGATCGGCGCGGTTCAGGGTCAGGATGCCGACGCCGTCGTCGATCTCGGTACTTATCGACCGGTACATGAATATGAATGCTCCCGCTGTGAAAACCAGGAAAGCCCGAGTTTATTCCATTTCCAGGCGGCCGGAGAGACTTCCCCGCCGCGCTTTCGCTACTCCCTGAGCCATCCCGCGTCACGATACTGCTTGAGCTTGTGGCGCAAGGTCCGCCCCGACATGCCGAGACGTTCTCCGGCCAGCTTGCGCGACCCGCCGACCGCCGTCAGCGTTTCCAGGATGTGTTCGCGTTCCAGATCGCGCATGTTGCCGGTCTTCGACGCTTCCGCCGGGACGGGCGCCGCGCGGCCCGGCGAAGGCGCTCCGACGATCGGCGGAACCGCCAGGCGCAGCGCCTCGGCATCGACGGCATCCCCCGTCGCCAGGATCACGGCGCGCTGCATGACGTTTTCCAGTTCACGCACGTTGCCCGGCCAGGCATAGTGGCGCAACGCCTGTTCCGCCGACGGCGCCAGACGCAGACCGTTTCGCCCCGAACGCGCGCCGTGCTCGGCCAGAAAGCGCGTCGCCAGCGGAACGATGTCGTCCGGCCGCTGGCGCAGCGCCGGAATCAGCAGCGGGAAGACGTTCAGCCGGTAATAGACGTCCTCGCGCAGCACCCCTTTGGCCACGGCCTCGGCCATGTCGCGGTTGGACGTGGCGATCAGGCGGATGTTCAGGGCCACCGGCTTCTTGCCGCCCACCCGCTCCACCTCGCGCTCCTGGAGCACGCGCAAGAGCTTGGCCTGCAAGGCGAGCGGCATTTCGGTCACCTCGTCGAGCAGCAATGTCCCGTCCTGCGCCTGCTCGAACTTGCCGGCCTGCGCCTGCTGCGCGCCGGTGAACGCGCCCTTCTCGTAGCCGAACAGCGTCGCTTCGAGAAGGCTGTCCGGGATGGCCGCGCAGTTGATGGCCACGAAGGGGCCGTCGCGCCGGGCCGAGTGGGTGTGGATGTAGCGAGCGACCACTTCCTTGCCGACCCCGCTCTCGCCGGTCAACAGCACCGTCGTATCGGTCCCGGCGACGCGCGCGGCCAGGGCGAACAGGCTGCGGCTGGCGGGATCGCAGGCCACCACGCGCTCATCGTCGTCCATCGATTCCGGCAGGCGGTAACGCGCCACGTGCTCCAGCAGCGCCTGCGGTTCAAAGGGCTTGAGCAGGAAGTCGCAGGCTCCCGCGCGCATCGCCTCGACCGCCCGGTCGACGTCGGCGTAGGCGGTCATCAGCACCACCGGCAGATGCGCATGGCGGCCGCGAATTTCCTTGAGCAGAGCGATACCGTCCATCGGCATCATGCGCACGTCGCTGACCACCAGCGACACCGGCCGTGTCTCCAGGAGGCGCAGCGCTTCCTCGCCGCCAGCCGCCGACACCGCCGCCTGTCCGGCAAGTTCCAGCGTGTCGCAGACCGCCTCACGCAGATTGGGATCGTCCTCGACGATCAGTACGGGTAAACCTTGAGCCATCGTTGTTTTCAACCTGGAAAAAACGCTTGCTTACAAGAACGAAAAGATGGACGCGAAGACCACGGAAAAAGGCAAAGATAACATCCAAGGCAAAGATAAGATCCGCCACCGCAAGGGGCGCGGCCCCACGACGATCCGCGCGGCGATTCCGGACCGCGCGGCTTCGCCACGCTCACGGTGATGCCGGCCGCCGGAGGCTTCCTGGTTTTCTCCGTGATCTCCGCGCTCCCCGCCGCCGAAAGAGTTTTCATCGCGCCTGCCGCATTCGTCGTGGCAAGGCGCTACGCCGAACCCACCGGCAGCGTCAGGACGAATTCCGAACCCGCGCCCGGCTCCGAGCTGAGCTCGATCGATCCGCCATGCGCCCGCGCCACGCCCAGCGCGATCGCCAGACCCAGGCCGGTTCCCTGCCCGCGCGTGGTAAAGAACGGCTCGAAGACGCGCGCCTGTGTTTCCGGCGCCATGCCGGCGCCGGTGTCGCGCACGCCGATGCGGACGCGCCGCGCGTCGACCCTGGCGTCCAGCGTGATTTTTCCGGCGCCCCCTTCGCACGCCTGTAGCGCGTTTTCCAGCAGGTTCAACAGGGCGCCGCCGAGCGCCTTGCGGCTGCCGGTGATCACGGCGCCGCCGACCGCCGCCGCGACCCGCAGGCTCACCCCCTTTTGCCGGCACAAGGGATCGACTGTCTGGACGGCTTCCGAAATCAGCGCGGCCACCGGGATCATGTCACGGCCGATGCTTTCCCCGCGGGCGAACAACAGGACGTCCTGAATCAGACGTTCGAGCCGCTTCAACTGTTCGGCGGTCTTGCCGGCGAAGCGCATCCTGGCCGCGTCCGGCAATTCCGGCTGCGCGAGGTTGGCGCTGTACAGCAGGGCGGTGGCCAGCGGCGTGCGCAACTGATGCGCCAGCGACGCGGCCATCTCGCCCATCGCCGCCAGCCGCTGATTGCGTTCCAGATTGGCTTTCAATTCGTGCGCCACGGTGATGTCGTGGATCAGCAAGAGACGCCCGCCCGCCGAATCGAGCGGACTTTCGGCGATCGCCACGCGGCGCGCGCCGAGCTGCCACTCGTCCGGCGCGTCGGTGGGCAGGAGGCGGCTGCCGGCGACCGTCACCCAGTCGGCGCCGGTGAGCGCCTCGCCAAACATGCGCTGCGCCGCCGGATTGGCTTCGCCGACCGTCGCCGCGCTATCGAGCACCACCACGCCGGCCGGCAAGGCGTTCAACAACAGCGACAGGCGTTCGGACAAGGCTTCCTTCTCCTGGTACTGCCGGCGCAGTTCGCCGTTGGCCACCGCCAGCTCCGCCGTCAGCGACTCCACGCGGCCTTGCAGGGTTTCATAGGCCTGCGTCAGTTCCAGCGACACCTGGTTGAAAACATCGAAGGCCCGTTGCAGATCCCGCGCCTTCGTTTCGGGAGCCGGTATTTGCGCTGCGTCACCCATTTCGATGGAAGATCCCATACGATAAACAGCTACAATAGTAAGATAATTCTTGGTAAATGGTGTCTTTTGCTTCATTGATCAATGGCGGCGACCGGAATCGAAACTCCCACAGCAACGGCCCCTGGCAATCCGCTGGACCGTGTGCGCCATGCGTTCGGGCAACTGAGCAACCAACAAAAGATCCTGCTGATGGGCGCGATCGCCGCGCTGATCGCCATTTTCGTCGCCACCAGCACCTGGCTCAAGCGGCCCGACCAACGGGTGCTGTTCTCGAACATCTCGGAACGCGACGGCGGCGCCATCATCGCGGTGCTCGACCAGATGAACATCCCGTACCAGTTCAACGACAGCGGCAGCGCCATCCTGATTTCGGGCGACCGGGTGCATGAGGTGCGCCTGCGCCTCGCCACCCAGGGATTGCCCAGGGGCGGCAACGTCGGTTTTGAACTTCTGGAGAACCAGAAATTCGGCGTCAGCCAGTTCGCCGAACAGATCAATTACCAGCGCGGACTGGAAGGCGAGCTTTCCCGGACCATTCAGTCGATCGGGGCCGTGCAGGCGGCGCGCATACATCTTGCCATCCCCAAGCCCACCGTCTTCGTGCGCGAGGAACAAAAGCCGTCGGCGTCGGTGCTGCTCAATCTGTATGCCGGTCGTTCGCTCGAACCGGCGCAGATCGCGGGAATCCAGAATCTCGTTGCCGCCAGCGTGCCGAATCTCGCGCCGGAGAGCGTCACGCTGATCGACCAGAGCGGCGCCGTGATTTCCCGGGTGAAGAATCCGCTGACGCAAGCCGGGCTTGATCCGACGCAGATGAAGTACGTCCGGGAAATCGAAGCCGCCGCGATCCAGCGGGTCGATGACATCCTGTCGCCGGTTCTCGGAGAGGGAAACTTCCGGGTGCAGGTCGCCGCCGACATCGATTTCTCGACGAGCGAACAGACGGCGGAGACCTTCCGCCCGAATACGACGCCGCCGGACATCAGCGTCCGCAGCCAGCAGACCAGCGAATCGGCGAGCACCATGCCGTCGGCGCAGGGCGTGCCGGGCGCGCTTTCCAACCAGCCGCCGGTTCCGGCGACGGCGCCGCTGACTCAGCCGCCCGTGCCCGGCGCGGGCGCGCCGGCGGCGCCCGATGCGCCGCCGGTTCCGGGACGGATCAATGCCGCCGGCGTGCAGGCGCCGATCGCCAACGTCGGGCAGCCGATCAACACGCGCAAGGATTCGACGCTCAATTACGAAGTCGACCGCACCATCCGCCATACCAAGCAAACGGTCGGCATCGTCAGGCGTCTGACGGCGGCGGTCGTGGTCAATCACCGCAAGGACGCCAAGGGCGTGCTCAGGCCGCTGGGCGATCCCGAATTGCGCCAGATCAACGACCTGGTCAAGGAAGCCGTCGGTTTCAACCAGGAGCGCGGCGATTCGGTGTCGGTCGCCAACACCCTGTTCACCGCGGTCGACAAGTCCGGGGCGGCGGAAATCCCGCTGTGGAAAGACCCGGAAGTCCTGACCTTCTCCAGGGACATCTTCAAATACTTGCTCATCGCCCTGATCGTTGCCTATCTGTTGTTCAAGGTCATCTTTCCGCTGGTCCGGAACACGATATCGCCGCCGCCGAGCCGGGAAGATGAGGCGAGCGCCGTCGCGGGCGCCGACGAAGAGGAAAAAGAAGAAGAAGAAGAGGAACGTGAACCTACCGCGGCCGAGCTGCTGGAACAGAAGCTGGCGCAGGCGCGCGAGCTCGCGCAGCAGGACCCGAAAGCGGTAGCCAACATCATCAAGGGCTGGATGGGAGCCAACGATGGCGGATGAGGGAATCGAAAAAAGCGCCATTCTGCTTCTCGCGCTGGGGGAGGAACATGCCTCCGAAGTGCTCAGGAACCTCGGGCCGAGGGAGGTGCAAAAGCTGGGTCATGCCATGGCCGCGCTGAAAACGGTGCCGCGCAGCAAGATGGAAACGGTGCTGGCCGAATTTCACGAGGTAGCCGCCGAGTCCGCGGCGGTGAGCATCGATACCGATGCCTACGTGCGCTCGGTGCTGACCAAGGCCCTCGGCGACGACAAGGCCAGCAATCTCATTTCGCGCATCCTGCAAGGAGGCGACACCAACGGCATCGAAGGACTCAAGTGGCTGGACGCGCCGACGGTGGCCGACCTGATCCGCAATGAGCATCCCCAGATCATCGCCACGATTCTCGTGCACCTCGAAAGGGATCACGTCAGCGACATCCTGAACAATTTCACCGAACGCCTGCGCAACGACGTCGCGCTGCGCATCGCCACGCTGGACGGCATCCAGCCGGAGGCCCTGAAGGAACTCAACGACGTCATGCTGGGGCTGCTTTCCGGTTCCGCCAGCGTCAAGAAGTCGGCGATGGGTGGCGTGCGGACGGTCGCGGAGATTCTCAATTACATGGGTTCCGCCAACGAAACGACGGTGATCGATTCGATCCGCGAATACGATCCTGATCTGGCCCAGCGCATCCTCGATGAAATGTTCGTGTTTGAAAACCTGCTCGACATCGACGACCGTTCCATCCAGTTGCTGTTGCGTGAAATTCAGTCGGACTCGCTGATTCTGGCAATGAAAGGCGCCTCGGAAACCCTGCGCGAAAAAATCTTCAAGAACATGTCCCAGCGCGCGGCGGAAATGCTGCGCGAAGACCTGGAATCGCGCGGTCCGGTGCGCGTCTCCGAAGTCGAGAACGAGCAGAAGGAAATCCTCAAGATCGTCCGCCGCCTGGCCGACGAAGGCCAGATCGTGCTCGGCGGCGCCGGCGGCGAACAAATGATCTGACCGACCAGGCCCCGTCACGATCATGACCGGCTTCATACCCAGGGAAAAACTCACGGCCTATCAGCGCTGGGAACTGGCCGCGTTCGACGAGGAAGAGCCGGCGCTCGACGCCGTGGCCGAATCGCCGGAAAAGGCCGAAGCGCCGGCGCAGACCGGCGAGGCGCCGACGCAGACGGAAGTCTCCGAACCGTTCGCGGTCGTCCTGCCCACCGCCGCCGAGATCGAGCGGATGCACGACGAAGCGCGCGAACAGGGCCACGCGGAAGGCTACGCGGAAGGCCAGAAGGCCGGTCACGCGGAAGGCCACGCGGCAGGTTACGCGGAAGGACAGGGCGAGGCGCGGGAGATTGCCGCCAGGATCGCGGAAATTCTGGACAATCTGGCGCAGGCCATCGATGGAATCGAGCAGTCCGTCGCCGATCGCTTGCTGGACACCGCCGTGGAGATCGCCAACCAGGTCTTGCGCCAGAGCTTGCGGATCAAGCCCGAGATTCTCCTGCCGGTCGTGCGCGAGGCGGTGGAAGCGCTTCAGTTCAGTTCCGGCAATCCGGCCTTGCTGGCGCACCCCGACGACGCCGTATTGATCCGGGAGCGCATGGGCGATCATCTGGCGCACAACAACTGGCGGATCATCGAAGACCCCTCCCTGACCCGTGGTGGTTGCCGGGTCGATCTGGGCGCCAGCGAAGTAGACGCGACCGTGGAAACGCGCTGGAAGCGCGTCATCGAAACCATTGGCCGCCGCGGCGACTGGCTGGACGAGGAAGGGAGCGACAGGCGCCATGAGCGTTAGCGCGCCGAACGGACACCTCGACCGCTGGAACGCCTTTCTGGGGCATTGCCGCGAGGCCGTCGGTCAATCCACGCCGCTCCTGTCCAGCGGACACCTGACGCGCGTCAACGGCCTGGTCATGGAAGCCGCCGGTCTGAAACTGCCGCTCGGCAGTTCCTGCCGGGTCATTCCCGTCGGCGGCTCGCCGGTCGAAGCGGAAGTCGTCGGCTTCAACGGCGATCACCTCTTCCTGATGCCGACGGAAGACGTCTATGGCCTGTCGCCGGGAGCGCGTGTCGTCGCGCTCACGCCCCGCGCCATCCCGCCCAGGGTCGGGCAGCCCGCGCCGGCCCAGCGCCGGGCCATCGACCGGGCCAAGCTGCTGCCGGTCGGCGCCTCGCTGCTCGGGCGCGTGATCGACGGCGCCGGCCGGCCGCTCGACCGTGGCGGCCCGGTCTTCGCCGAAACCTTGCGGCCACTGCAAGGCAGGCCGGTCAACCCGATGTTGCGCGCGCCGATCGAGCGCCCGCTGGACGTCGGCATCCGCTGCATCAACGCCCTGCTGACCGTCGGGCGCGGGCAGCGCATGGGCCTGTTCGCCGGCTCGGGCGTCGGGAAAAGCGTGCTGCTCGGCATGATGGCGCGCTACACCGAGGCCGAAGTGATCGTCGTCGGACTGATCGGCGAGCGTGGCCGCGAAGTGAAAGAGTTCATCGAACAGATTCTCGGCGAGGAAGGTCTGCGGCGCGCCGTGGTCGTGGCGGCTCCGGCTGACGTCAGCCCGCTGATGCGTCTACAGGGCGCGGCCTATTCCACGGCGATCGCCGAGCATTTCCGTGACCAGGGATGTCACGTGCTGCTGATCATGGACTCGCTGACGCGCTATGCCATGGCCCAGCGCGAAATCGCCCTGGCCATCGGCGAACCTCCGGTGACGCGCGGCTATCCGCCCTCGGTATTCGCCCGCCTGCCGCAGCTCGTCGAGCGCGCCGGCAACGGCAGCGAGGGCGGCGGCTCGATCACCGCCTTCTACACGGTACTCACGGAAGGGGACGACCAGCAGGATCCGATCGCCGATTCCGCCCGCGCCATTCTCGACGGGCACATCGTCCTTTCACGCGCGCTCTCCGATGCCGGGCACTATCCCGCGATCGACATCGAGCAATCGATTTCCCGCGCCATGGTCAACCTCATCACCTCCGGGCATCTCGAACAGATTCGGCATTTCAAGCAACTCTACTCGCGCTACCAACGCTCGCGCGACCTGATCAGCGTCGGCGCCTATGTTGCCGGTTCCGATCCATTGCTCGACCAGGCCATCAATTCCTATCCGTCGTTTGAGCGTTTTCTCCAGCAGACGCTCACCGAACGATCCAGTTTCGACGACAGCGCGGCTCAACTGGCGGCGCTCTTCGACGGCAAGCGTGAATCCTCATCATGACCAAGCCATTTCCGTTGCAAGCCGTTCTCGAACTGATGCGGGATCGCGCCGACGAAGCGACGCGCAGTCTGGCTCGTCTGATCGCCAACGAAAGGGATGCGAAATCCAGGCTCACCCTGTTGCTCGGCTATCGGGACGAGTATGTCGACCGTTTCCGGCAAGCGGCGCAAAATGGCCTCACGCAGCTTGAGTGGAGCAATTTCCAGCAC
>JAITAJ010000110.1 GCA_031284185.1 Accumulibacter sp.
TCCGTCTCCTGTCTTCTCAAGTCACTGTCCCCTGAAATGTGCTTTCGGTTTTCCGTTCCGCCTCCGGCGCCTCGCGCCGCAAGCCAATCCGTCTTCTGTCCTCTCAAGTCACTGTCCTCTGAAATGTGCGTCCGGTTTTCCGTTCCGCCTCCGGCGCCTCGCGCCGCAAGCCAATCTGTCTTCTGTCCTCTCAAGTCACTGTCCTCTGAAACTGTCTTCTGTCCTCTCAAATCACTGTCCTCTGAAATATGCGCCCGGTTTTCCGTTCCGCCTCCGGCGCCTCGCGCCGCAAGCCAATCTGTCTTCTGTCCTCTCAAACCGCTGTCCTCTGAAACTGTCCTCTGCTCCCTACCGAATCTCGCGCCACGAGTCCATGATGATGCGTTTGACCTCCGGCGGCATGGGGACGTAGTCCAGCCGGCTGGCTTCCTCGTCGCCGTTCTCGTAGGCCCAGGCGAAGAATTCGAGCGCCGCGGCGGCTTGCGCGGGGTTGTCCTGCTTCCGGTGCATCAGGATGAAGGTCGCGGAGGTGATCGGCCAGGATTCGTCGCCCGGCTGGTTGGTCAGTATCTGATGGAAGCTCTTTTTCCAGTCCGCGTTCGCCGCCGCGGCCCTGAAACTCGCTTCCGAGGGTTGCACGAAACGACCGGCGCCGTTTTGCAGTTGCACGTGCGTCAGCTTGTTGCGTCTGGCGTAGGCGTACTCGACATAGCCGATGGCGCCGGGCAGACGCCCGACGAACGCCGCCATGCCCTCGTTGCCCTTGCCGCCGAGACCGACCGGCCAACTGACCGCCGTGCCCTCGCCGACCTTTTCCTTCCACTCGGCGTTGATCTTGCTCAGGTAGTTGGTAAACCCGAAACTCGTGCCCGATCCGTCGGCGCGGCGGACGACGGCAATGGCGAGGTCCGGCAGCGCAAGACCGGGATTGAGCGCGGCGATGGCCGGATCGTTCCAGCGCGTGATCTTGCCCAGGTAGATGTCGCCCACGAGCTTGCCGTCGAGCCTGAGCTGCCCCGGCGCGAGTTCCGGGATGTTGACGATGGGGACGATCCCGCCGACCACGGTCGGGAACTGGATCAAGCCTTTTTCCCGTAGCTCCGCGTCGGTGAGCGGCGCGTCGGAAGCGCCGAAGGCCACCGTTTTCGCCTCGATCTGCTTCAGGCCCGCGCTGGAGCCGACCGACTGGTAATTGATGCGATGCCCGGTCGCCTTGTTGTATTCCGCCGACCACTTGGCATAGAGCGGCGCGGGGAAGCTGGCGCCGGCGCCGGTCACGTCATCCGCGCTCCGCGCCGGGACGCTCGCCGCGAGACCCGCCGCGACGCAGGAAATCATGATCATTCGTTTCGTTTGCTGTTTCATCGTCGTCATCCTCGTTGTTGGAACGACGCCACTCTAGCCTGTGTTTGTGACAAAACGATGATGCTTTCTTCCAGAGGACGAATCTATCCGGGGAGGGATCACATGGGCGTCGCGCCTGTCTCATTTCATCGGAAAGGGCGGGAGAAACAGCAAGAACGCGGCGTCGGTGGGGATTGGCCGGGCGGGTGGGATCGAAGAAACCGCCGCCCATTCGGCGCGTCACGCAAGGGAAGCCATCGAATGAGACGGCGTTTCCGCGTTGACACGCCATCCCGGAAAGCCCGTCTGACAGGCATCCGCGACGACCGCGGTCTGAACGGATGGCCCGATCGGGAAACCGGAAGGACACGCACGCAAGCGCCACCCCGGCGCGACACACGCGCCCCTCTTCGATTTTCCACACCGGACGAGGATCACAAGGACACTTCCCGGGACACTCCCCGCGCGGAACGCGGACCATGACGCGCCGCCGCGAAACGATCGTGGCCCCTCCGCCGATTTTCAGGCGCGGGTACGAACGATTACGCCACTGGAAACGGATACGGCCTGCGCGGTATTCCCGAACGTCATTCGCTTTCGTCGAGGAGTGTTTCGATTTCCCGTTCGGCCTCGATCCAGTCCCGTACCGGATCGCTCTTGAACTGGCGGCTCTCGGCGCGGAAATACGCGGCCTCGGCAATCATCCGGTAACGCTGCTCATCGCTGATGAGCTTGACGATCGCCGTCTCGTTCTCCGTGGTTCTTTGCTCCGAGGCTTTCTCGACGGCAGCGGGAGGAGCCTTCTTCGTCGCCGGCTTTTTCGCTTCGGCTCTTGCATCGGTGGCGCCGGCCTTCGCCGGCTTGGCTGCTGCTTTCTTCAACGCTGAGGTTTGGGAGTTTTCCGCCATGATCTTTCCTTTCCAGAAATGAATGAAAAGTATCCCGAGCTACGACTTGCCTAGCAATGCTACTACATATCGCGGTTTCCAATGCTACTCCTATCGAATGGAAGGCGCATTCTTCTCATGGCGCGATTTCGTCCTTTTCGCGCCGCCCCGTCCGTCCATACAGATGAACCAGTTCGGCCAGGTGCGCCGTGTGCCAGGGGGCGATCTCATCCCAGGCGAAGCGCCATTCCCAGTTGCCTTCGGAGGAGCCGGGACGGTTCATGCGCGCCGAGGCGCCCAGTCCCAGCACGTCCTGCATCGGAACGATCGATACGGCGGCCGTTGACGCCGAGGCGGCATGGATCAGGTCCCATTGAATCGAGCTTCCATCGCTGCGCAGATAACGCCGGACGTAATCGCGCGCCGTTTCCGGCAGGGATTCCCACCAGCCGCGCGTGGTGTCGTTGTCATGCGTTCCCGTGTAGACGACGGTTCGCGCCTCGAAATTGTGCGGCAGGTAAAGATTGTCGCTCTTGCCGTCGAAGGCGAATTGCAGGATGCGCATTCCGGGGAAACCGGCCGCCTTGCGCAAGGCCGCGACCTCGGGAGTGATGACGCCCAGGTCTTCGGCGATGATTTGGAAATCCCCCGGTTCATTGGCCGGTTTCAGGCCCAGGGATTCGCGCATTTCGGCGAACAATGCCTGGCCCGGCCCCTTTTCCCACCGGCCATCGACGGCAGTCGGCGAACCCGCCGGAATCTCCCAGCAAGACTCGAAGCCGCGGAAGTGATCGATGCGCACGACGTCGCACAGCTTCAGCATACGGCGCATTCTTCGCGTCCACCAGAGATAGGCGTCCCGCGCGTGTTCCTTCCATTTGTAGAGCGGATTCCCCCACCGCTGGCCGGTCGCGCTGAAGTAGTCGGGCGGCACGCCGGCCACGACGCGCGGATGCCCGCGATCATCGAGATCGAACAGCCGCTGGTGCGCCCACACGTCGGCGCTGTGCGCCGACACGAAGATGGGAATGTCGCCGATGATGCGCACCCGGCGGTCGTTGGCGTGTTTTTTCAGGGCGGCCCACTGCCGGTCGAAGCGCCATTGGCAGAATTTCCAGAAATCGCATTCTCCGGCCAGCGCGCGGGCGGCTTCGCGCAAGGCTTGCGCGTGACGCCGGACGAGCTCCGCCGGCAGGTCCTGCCAGAGCCTTCCGTCCATCCCGGGCCGGCTTTCGAGCGCCATGAACAGCGCATAATCTTCGAGCCAGTCGCCCTCTTCCGCGCAGAAGGCCAGAAAGTCGCGCCGGGCTGCCTCTCGCGCGTTCGAGAAAAAGCGTCCGGCGGCGAGGCGCAGACGCGACATGCGGAAGGGCCGCACCGCGCCGTAATCCACCCGTTCGCCGCGCAAGGACGCTTCGGGGCGGATGTCCGCCTCGGTCAGCCAGCCGGCTTCGCTCAGGCGCGTCAGGTCGATCAGCAGTTCGTTGCCCGCGAAGGCCGAAGGACTCATGTAGGGCGAATTTCCCGGCCCGATTCCGCCGAGCGGCAGGACCTGCCACAGCGTTTGTCCGCTCGCCGCCAGCCAGTCGACGAAGCGATGGGCCGCGGGACCGAGATCGCCCGAGCCGTGCGGGCCGGGAAGCGACGTGGGATGCAGCAGAATGCCGCTGTAACGGAGCGGGATCATGGTTCCTGGGCAAGCAACAGGACGCCGCGTCCGGGCAGGGCGACGGATCCTTCGCGCGCCCATGCCGCGACAGGCCCGTCGGCGCTGCTGTCACAGAGCAGCCGCCACGCCCCTCCGGGGAGATGGAAGCGCGCCGGTTCGTCATTCCGGTTGAAGAGCGCGAGCAGCGGCGATTCCTCCGGCCGGCCGGGCGCGTCCTCCGGAACCGTGGGCGCCAGAAGCATACCCAGCGTCCCCCCCGGCGAGGCGTTCCAATCCTCCGCCGTCATCTCGCGCCCGTCAGGGTGCCACCAGAGAACGTCGCGGCGGCCATCCGCGCCCTCGGCGCCGCTCAGCCACGCCGCGCGGCGAAGCTGCCCGAAACGCCGCCGCAGACCGATCAGTCCGGCGGTGAATTCGATCAGCCGCCGGTCGGCACCGGGCCAGTCCAGCCAGGTCAGGGCGTTGTCCTGACAATAGGCGTTGTTGGTGCCCGCCTGCGTGCGTCCCAGCTCGTCGCCGCCCTGCAGCATCGGCACGCCCTGCGCGGTGAACAGCGTGGCCAGCAGGGCGCGCTGGAGACGCCGCCGGCGCGCCATGACGCCCGGATCGTCGGTGGCGCCCTCCACGCCGCCGTTGCAGGACAGATTGTGCCCGTGGCCGTCGCGGTTCCGTTCGCCGTTCGCTTCGTTGTGCTTGTCCTGGTAGCTGACGAGATCGCGCAAGGTGAAACCGTCGTGCGCGGTGATGAAATTGACGCCGGCGGAAGGCGCGCGCCCGTCGTGACGGAATATTTCACTCGAACCGGCGAGACGTTGCGCCAACGCACCGACGCCGGCTTCGCCCGTCAGCCAGAAGGCGCGGACGTCATCCCGGAAACGGTCGTTCCATTCGCTCCAGCCGGGCGGGAAAGACCCGAGACGATAACCGCCCGGGCCGAGATCCCAAGGCTCCGCGATCAGCTTCTTGCGCGACAGCAGCGGGTCCTGCGTGATCGCCGCCAGAAAGGCGCTGTCGCGGGTCAGCGACGCGGCGAGGTCGAAACGGAAACCGTCGACGCGCATCTCTCCGGCCCAGTAGCGCAGGGAATCCATGACCAGCTGCAAGACGCGCGGCTGCGCCAGGTCGAAGGTATTGCCGCAGCCGCTGTAGTTCTCGTAGCGGTCCGGATCGTCCGGGGCGCGCAGGTAATACGTCGCGTTGTCGATGCCGCGGAAAGAAATCGTCGGGCCGGATTCGTCCGTCTCCGCCGTGTGGTTGTACACCACGTCGAGAATGACTTCGATGTTCGCGTCATGCAGCGAGCGGACCATCGAACGGAATTCGTCGATCACCGGCTGACCGCCGATCCGCGCGGCGTAGCGCGGTTCCGGGGCGAAGAAGGACAGCGTGTTGTAGCCCCAGTAGTTGCGCAATCCGAGCCGCAGAAGCCGTTCCTCGTCCAGGAAGCCGTGGATCGGCAACAGTTTGACGGCGGTGATGCCAAGGCGCCGGAAGTGGTCGAGCATGGCCGGGGAGGCCAGGCCCGCGTAGGTGCCGCGCAAGG
>JAITAJ010000201.1 GCA_031284185.1 Accumulibacter sp.
GCCACGCACAACACCGTCATCCTCCGCGACAACGCCAAAATCGAGAACGCTACCTGGATTCAGGGCGGCACCGGCAGCATCGACATCGGCAGCGATTTTCGCACCGGCAACCTCCTGCATATCGAAAACTGGCGCGGGACGACCAAGGCCAATATCGAAAACTTTGCAACCTACCGCTTCACCCTGCTCGCCGACGTGGCGAACGGGCAGAGCATCCTCGCCCTTACCAGCAGCGGCTACGTGGCTCTGGGCAACGACGCCCGGATCGAAGTGGACTTCGCGGGGCGTCCCACCGCATTGCGCCTGGGCGATACGGTCCATCTGCTCGACGCGACCGCAAGCACCGGCGTCATCGACGGCTCCCTCGCCAACACCACCGCTGTCACCTCCCCCTTTGGCGCGACCGATTACCTTTTCGACATCGCGCTGGATGATCTGGGCGGCTCCGACAACGAGCTTCTCACCGCCACCCTGAAAAAAACGCAGGTCAAGCAGGAAAAGGCCGCCGCCTACCTCTACGGCGGCAGCGCAAGGCTGGCTTCCCTGGTCGCCGGGGCCGATCACCTCCTCGGCCTTCTCGATGAAGCGCGTCCCTCGACCGCGACGCCCGCCCGCGGCCCGCATTCCTTCGCCTCGCTGCGCGGCGAATCCTTCCGCACCCGCACCGGCTCGCATATAAAGGATCGCGGCGCGTCCCTCCTCCTGGGCGGCGAGTTCGCCGCGGAAAACCGCCTGGGGGCGCTCAGCCTCGGTTTCTTCGCCGAGGGCGGCGTCGGCAATTACGACAGCTACAAGCGCTTCGTCCGCGGCGACGGCGACACCTGGCACGCGGGCGCGGGCCTCTTCGCCCGCCAGCGTCTCGCCCGGGGCTTTCATCTGGAAGCCTCGCTGCGCGGCGGCCGCGCCAAGACGGATTTCGCGGGCAAGGGCAGCGCCCGCGACCTGCGCTACGACAGCAAGGGGAGCTACTGGGGCGGACACCTGGGCGCGGGACACAGCTATCCGCTGAACGAGACCGCCAGCGTGGAAAGCTATTTCCGCCTCCTCTGGACGCGCCAGCAAAGCGACACGGTGAAGACCCGCGCCGGTGAGAAACTCGCCTTCGCTCAGGCCGATTCCCTGCGCAGCCGCCTGGGGACGCGCTACCGCTACGAGGCGGGCCAGGGGCTGCGCGCCTACGCCGGACTGGGCTGGGAGTATGAATCCGACGGCAAGACCCGCGCCCGACTGGACGGGACGAAGATCGACCACGCCCCCGCCGCCCAGGGCCACAGCGCTCTGCTGGAAGCAGGCGCGGAATGGACGGCGGCGAAGCGCTGGCGGCTCGCCGCCAACCTCACTGCCATGAGCGGCCAACGCAAGGGCGCGGGCGGCTTCCTGCAGGCGAGCTATCTGTTCGATCGAGGATTCGGGGAAGGAAGAAGGAGGACGGTGCTTCAGGCGGGCGCCGCCCGGCGACCGGGCGTCCGTCCTCCGTTTTTTTGCCCTCGGTTGAACCGCATCGGTCGATGGCGGATAATGCCCGCCTGATCCGACCCCCAAACATCGCTCGCAAGAATCAATGCCCCATTACCTGTTCATCGTCATCGGCGCCGTGCTGGTCAACAACGTCGTGCTGGTGAGGATTCTCGGCCTGTGCCCGTTCATGGGGGTTTCCAGGAAGCTGGATACCGCCTTCGGCATGGGCGCGGCGACGACCTTCGTGCTGACGCTGGCCACCGGCGCCACTTACGTGATCGACCATCTGCTGCTGATGCCCTTCGGACTGGAGTACCTGCGCACGATTTCCTTCATCGTCACCATCGCCGCCATCGTGCAGTTGACCGAGATGATCATCCAGAAGTCGAGTCCGGTACTGCATCAGGTGCTGGGCATCTATCTGCCGCTGATCACCACCAATTGCGCCGTACTCGGTGTGCCGCTCTTGAACGTCGCCAACGGCCATGATTTCCTCGAATCATTGATCTTCGGCGCCGGCAGCGCCATCGGCTTCTCGCTGGTGCTGGTGCTCTTCGCGGGCATCCGCGAGCGCATCGAAGGCGCCGACGTGCCGGCGCCCTTCCGCGGCGTGTCGATCGCCATGGTCACCGCGGGCCTGATGAGCCTGGCATTCATGGGCTTTTCCGGCCTCGACAAGTATCGCTGATGCTGACCGCCATCCTCATCATGGCGCTCGGCGCCGTCATCCTCGGCGCGGCGCTCGGTTACGCCTCGATCCGCTTCAGGGTCGAAGGCAACCCGCTGGTCGAAAAGATCGAGGCCATCCTGCCGCAGACCCAGTGCGGCCAGTGCGGTTATCCGGGCTGCAAGCCCTACGCCAAGGCCATCGCCGAGGGCGAGGCGGAGATCAACCGCTGCCCGCCCGGCGGCCAGGAAGGCGTCGTCAAGCTGGCCGACCTGCTCGGGCGCGAGGTCGAGCCGCTCGACGTGGAGGAAAGACCCCGGCAGGTGGCGTTCATCGACGAACGATCGTGCATCGGCTGCACCCTGTGCCTCCAGGCTTGCCCGGTCGAGGCGATCATCGGCGCCGCCAAGCAGATGCACACCGTCGCCGCCGCCTTGTGCACCGGCTGCGAATTGTGCGTCACGCCCTGCCCGGTCGAGTGCATCCGCATGGAACCCGTGCGTGAGAAGATCGATGGCTGGAAATGGAAGTATCCGGTCTTTGAAATCACCCCATCCAAGCGTGCCGCGTGAGCGGATACACGATGTCAGCGCTTTTTCAGTTCAACGGCGGCGTCAAACCGGCCACGCACAAGGCCCGATCGGCGCAGACGCCGATCGATACCGCTCCGCTGCCGACGCTGCTCGTCGTGCCGCTGCATCAGAGCATCGGCAGCCAGCCGCGGCCGCTGGTCCGCGCCGGGGAACACGTGAAGAAGGGACAGCGCATCGGCGCGGCGGACAAATGGCTGTCTTCCGCGGTACATGCGCCGACTTCCGGGAAGGTGCTCGCCGTCGAGGAACGCGTCGCCGCGCACCCCTCCGGCCTGTCGGCGCTGTCGATCGTCATCGCGCCCGACGGCAAGGACGAATGGATCGAACTGGAACCGTTCGATCCGGCCACGCTGCCGCCGGAGCGCGTGCGTGAAATCCTGCGCGACGCTGGCGTGGTCGGGCTGGGCGGCGCGGTTTTTCCTAGCCACGTCAAGACCGAGGCGGCCAAAACGAGGGCACTGGAGGCGCTGGTGATCAACGGCGCCGAATGCGAGCCGTTCATGACCTGCGACGACAGGCTGATGCGCGAACGCGCCGAGGGCATCGCGCGCGGCGTGGCCATCTTCCGCGATCTCTTGCGGCCCCGGCGCGTGCTGGTGGGCATCGAGGACAACAAGCCCGAGGCGATCGCCGCGATGCTCTCCGCCGTCGAGGCCATCGGCGAGGATTTCACGGTCGTCCCGGTGCCGACGCGCTATCCTGCCGGCGGCGCGAAGCAACTCATCCGCGTGCTGACCGGCAAGGAAATTCCAGCCGACAGGCGTTCGCCGGAAATGGGCGCGCAGTGCTTCAACGTCGCCACCGCCTACACCGCCTGGCGCGCCGTCGCCTTCGGCGAACCGGTCATTTCGCGCATCGTCACGCTCACCGGCAACGTCGAGCGGGCCGGCAACTGGGAAATCCGGCTCGGCACGCCGCTGCGGGAAATTCTGCCGCTGATGCGCCCCAAGGCGGACACCAACCGCTACATCATGGGCGGCCCGATGATGGGTTTCGAGCTGCCGAGCCTCGAAGCGCCGATCGTCAAGGCGTCCAACTGCATCATCGCCGGGTCGCCCTCGCTCTTTCCGCCGCCCGCGCCGGAGATGCCGTGCATCCGCTGCGGCGCCTGCGCGCGGGCGTGCCCGCACGAACTCCAGCCGTTCGAGCTGTACTGGTTCGCGCGCGCCCGGAATTTCGGCAAGACACAGGAGTACAAGCTGTTCGACTGCATCGAGTGCGGTGGTTGCAGTTACGTCTGCCCGGCGCGCATCCCGCTGGTGCAGTATTTCCGCTTCGCCAAGAGCGAAATCTGGTCGCGCGAACGCGACAAGGCCAGTGCCGACGCGGCCAAGGCGCGTTTCGAGCGGCGTCAGGCGCGCGAAGCGCGCGAAAGGGCCGAAAAGGCCGAGCGCCTGGCCAAGGCGTCGGAACGGAAGGCCGCGCCCGCCAGCACCGCGCCGAACGACGCCGCGCCGGATGAGACCGAGGCGGCCAGGAAAGCCGCCATCGCCGCGGCCATCGAGCGCGCCCGCGTCCAGCGGGAAGGCGTCCAGGCCGGAAACACCGGCGATCCGGACGCCACCCGGCGGGAGGAGGTTGCCGGCGCCGGAATCGGCCAATGCCGCGCCGTGGACGCCCCGGACGCCGGGCAGGATTCGCGGAGAGAAGGGCAATGAAGCGCCCACGCCTCGTGATCCCGCCGGCGGCGACGCCCTCCTCGATCGCTTCGGAGGCGGCGGCGTGCCGTCGCGCGTCGAATCCGATCCGGGCGGCCCGTTCCCGCCTCGCCGCGCCACGCGCCCTCTTCCGTCCCTCTCACTCCGTCTTCTGAAACATGGATTTCATCACGCCGCCCTATCTGACGCAGGACATCAGCATCCGCCGCATCATGTGGCGCGTGCTGGCCGCGCTGCTGCCGGGCATCGCCGTCTGCCTGTGGCTGCTCGGCCCGGTCATTCTGGCGCAGCTTGCCATCGCCACGCTCACGGCGCTCGCCGCCGAAGGACTGATGCTGCGTCTGCGCGGCAGGCCGCTCGCGCCGTTTCTCGGCGACGGCAGCGCGGTAGTCACCGCCTGGCTGATCACCCTGGCCTTCCCGCCGCTCGCGCCGTGGTGGCTCACCGTCGTCGGCGTGGCCTTCGCCATCGTCGTGGCCAAGCACCTGTACGGCGGCCTCGGACAGAACCCCTTCAACCCGGCGATGATCGCCTTCGCCGTGTGCATCGTCTCGTTTCCGGCGCTGATGTCGCAGTGGCCGGCGCTCGATGCCGGCGCCGGTTTCGGCGAGCGCCTGGCGCTGATTCTGGGTCAGGCGCCGCGCCTCGACGCGCTGACCGGCGCAACGCCGCTCGACGCGCTGAAAACGGCGCTGCGGCTCGGCGAAGGACAAGTCGGCGTCGCCGCGGCCACCGCCGATCGCGCGGTGTTCGGCCACATCGCCGGGCGCGGCTGGGAATGGGTCGCCGCCGGCCATCTCGTCGGCGGCCTGTGGCTCATGTGGCGCGGAACCATCGGCTGGCGCGTGCCGATCGCCTTCCTCGGCGGCATGACGATGGTTTCGGGCGCCCTGTGGCTGTGGCAGCCGGACGGCTTTGCCAATCCGCTCTTCCACCTGTTCTCGGGCGGCACGATGCTCGGCGCCTTCTTCATCGCCACCGATCCGGTGACGGGCTGTACGACGCCCAGGGGCCAACTGATCTTCGGTTTTTCCGCCGGCGCGCTGGCCTGCCTGATCCGCATCTTCGGCGGCTACCCGGACGGCGTGGCCTTCGCGGTGCTGCTGCTGAACCTCTGCGTCCCGATCATCGATCTATATACACAACCGCCGATCTTCGGGATGAAGAAATGACGCCGCCCGCCAAGAAGCCGGTCACGGCATCGCGCATGGCCGCGCGTACCGCGCTGATCCTCTTCCTGTTCGTCGTCGCGTTCACCGCCGCGCTGTCCGGCGCTTACCTGTGGACACAGCCCTCGATCGCGGCAGCCATGATCGAAGAGAAGATGAAGCTGATCGACGAGGTGCTGCCGCGCGACCGTTACGACAACGACCCGCTCGACGACGCCGTGACCTTCGAGGCCGCGCCGGAACTCGGTCTCGACGAACCGGCGCGCGTCCTGCGCGCGAGGAAGGACGGTAGGATCGAGGCGCTGATTCTCGAAGCCGTGGCGCCCGACGGCTACGCGGGGCGGATTCGTCTGCTGCTCTCGTTCGGAATCGACGGGCGGATCCTCGGCGCGCGCGTCATCGCGCACAAGGAGACGCCGGGACTCGGCGATTACATCGATCCGCGCAAGGATCGCGACAAGGCGCGTCCGTGGATCACCCAGTTCGACGGACTGAACCCGGCGGCGATCGACGCGCGCGAGTGGCGAGTCAGGAAGGACGGCGGGCGTTTCGATTCGATGGCCGGCGCCACGGTCACTCCGCGCGCGGTGATCAAGGCGATACGCCGCGCCGCCCTGTTCGTCGCGGCCAATCACGCGCGGATTCTGGCGGCGCCATGACCGAAAGGAGACTCCCCATGAATCCCGCCGAATTCCGCCGGATCGCCGTCAACGGCCTCTGGAAGCAGAACACCAGTCTGGCGCAGCTTCTCGGTCTCTGTCCGCTGCTGGCGGTCACCACCAACCTGGTCAATGGCGTCATGCTGTCGCTGGCCACGATTCTGGTCATGGCGCTTTCCGGCGCCGTCGTTTCCAGTCTGCGCAACCTGATCCCGCACGAGATCCGCATCCCGGTGTTCGTGCTGATCGTCGCCACGCTGGTCACGGTGGTCGACCTCCTGTTCAGCGCCAAGCTGCATCAACTCTATCGGGTGCTCGGCATCTTCATCCCGCTGATCACCACCAACTGCATCGTGCTAGCCCGTGTGGAAGCCTTCGCCAACAAGAATCCACCGCTGCAATCGACGCTCGACGGCGTATTCATGGGCGTCGGCATGTTGTGGACGCTCGCCCTGCTCGGCGGTCTGCGCGAATTGATCGGCCA
>JAITAJ010000213.1 GCA_031284185.1 Accumulibacter sp.
CGGATCGGCCATGCGTTCGGCAATCGCCGCGATGGCGCGCGCGTCACGCAAGTACGCCAGCACGCCAATGGCCTCGCGCCGCGCCAGGAAGAGGGGATCGTCCAATGCGGCAATCGCCGCCGCCAGCGCCGACGGTTCGCGCAACTCGCGCAGGCCGCGCAGAATCGCCGCGCGCGACATGCCCCTGGCGGACGCCAACGCCCGCACCAGCAAAGGCCCGCCATCGCCGCCGCGCAGTCCGGACAAGGACAAGGCTGCGGCCTCCCGCACCTCGGCGCTGACGTCATCGAGAAGCGCCAGCAGGCTTTCCACCGCCGGCAGCGCGCCGATGCCCTCCAGCGCCCGCGCCGCCTCCAGACGCACTTCGGCGGCCGGATCACGCGACGCGCCCAGGTAAACGGCAAGCCCTTCGCTGTCGAACGCATCGTTCGTCTCGCGCACCGCGATTCTGCGCACCGTCGGATCGTCATCGGCAAGCCGCGCCCTCAGCCAGGAAGGCGGCTCGAAATCCAGTTCCGCGCCGGACATGGCTTTCAGCGCACCAGATAAGGCATTTCGACGCGAATCGCCTTGGTTGGACAATCCTGCTGACACGGCAGGCAATACCAGCATTCGTCATAACGCATCACCACCCTGCCGTTTTCATCCAGTTTCAGGATGTCGGTCGGGCAAACGTCGATGCAGGCGCGGCATCCCTTGTCGGCAATGCATTTATCGTGATCGACGATGATCGACGCGGTGAAATCCGGGGCGTTTCTGGTCAGGCTCATATCGGGTCTCCCTGAACATGCGCGCCTTCGCAGCGCAACTCGTGGTAGGCGTTCCTTTCGTCGTCGCCAATGGGCACGATGTAATCGGGAACCGGACGGGTAAAGCATTCGGGCCTCCCCTCCGGGGTCTTGCGCACTTCGACGAAACAGTTCCAGCGCGCGTCGTCGCGTTCGGGAAAATCCGTCCGGTAGTGATACAGTCCCCAGCGGCTTTCGGTGCGATACAACGACGCCAGGGCGGCCAGCTCGGCGCAATCGAGAATGGCGAAAACCTCCATGGCGCGCATCAGTTCATGCGGGTTTTCAGCCTTGACCTGTTGGAGATCCGCGCGGATTTCGGCGAAACGGGCGAGGCCGATTTCCATCTTGCGCGTGACCTTGGGCGGTTGCAGATAATCGTTGACCAAGCGGCGCAGCTTGTACTCTATCTTGCTTGCCGGCAGGCCGTTTTGCCGCTGGAGCGGCGCCAGAATGCGCGCCCGCTCGCATTCCGCCTGCTCCGCGTCATAGTCGGGAAATGCGCGTCCTGCCAGGGAATCGACCGCGTCTTCGCCGGCGATCTGCCCGAACACCATCGCGCCCAGCATGTAATTGTGCGCCACGTTGCACAGATCGCCCGCCGCGTAAAGACCGGGAACCGTCGTGCGCGCATGTTCGTCCACCCACACGCCCGAGGCGCTGTGGCCGCCGCATAGGCCGATCTCGGAGATGTGCATCTCGACGAGGTCCTTGCGATAATCGGCGCCGCGTCCCTGGTGAAAGATTCCGCGCGAAGGCCGTTCAGTGACGTGCAAGACGTTTTCGATGCGCTTTATGGTCTCGTCGGCGAGGTGATCGAGCTTGAGGAAAACCGGGCCGTTGCCGCTCTCCAGTTCGCGCCAGAACTCAAGCATCATCTGTCCGCTCCAGTAGTCGCTCTTGATGAAGCGTTCCCCCCTGGCATTGACCGTATAGCCGCCGAAGGGACCGGTCACATAGGCGCACGCCGGGCCGTTGTAGTCCTTGATCAGCGGATTGATCTGGAAGCACTCCAGTCCGGATAGTTCCGCTCCCGCGTGATAGGCCATGCTGTAGCCGTCGCCCGCATTGGTCGGGTTTTCATAGGTGCCGAACAGATAACCCGACGTCGGCAGGCCCAGACGCCCCGCCGCGCCGGTGCACAGCACCACCGCGCGCGCGCGAATCACCACGATGTCCCCGGAACGCGAATCAAGCGCGACGGTTCCGGCGACGCGACCATCCTTGCCGGTCAACAGGCGCGTGGCGGTCAGGCGATTGGAAATCTCCACGCCCAGGCGTTTCAGTTGGCGAAAAATCACCTTCTTGACGTTGTATCCCTCTGGCATGGGAAGGACATACGCGCCCAGATGATGCACTTTCTTGACCGCGTAATCGCCCGTTTCGTCCTTCTCGAACTTGACGCCCCACTCGTCCAGTTCGCGGATCATTTCATGACTGCGCGCGGCATACGCCATTATCGTGTGCTGGTTGACGATGCCGTCGTTGGCGATGGTGATTTCCCGCACATATTGTTCCGGCGTCGCGTAACCGGGAATGATGGCGTTATTCACGCTGTCCATCCCCTCGGCGATCGCGCCGCTGCGCTTCACATTGGCCTTGTCGAGCAGCAGCACGCCCAGATCCGGCGCCTTGGCCTTGGCCTTGATCGCGGCAATCGGCCCGGCCGTGCCGCCTCCGATCACCAGGATGTCGGTTTTCATGTCTCGGATTTCCATTGATGCCGCCCTATTCCTTCAATGGTTCGACGCGGGTTTTGATCAACCCATTCTCGAAACTCGCCGCCAGCCAATCGTTGAGCGCCCGCCGATGGACGGCGTCGAACTCGATATGCACGTCGCCGACATCCTTCACGCCCTTGAACAAGGGATTCTGGGCGGAAAGCGCTTTGATGATCGCGGGCGACAGGCGCAGACGCTCGCCAAACCATCTGGCCGCCTGATCCTCGTTGCGCGTGATATAGACCACCGTTTCGCGCAGCGCAGCGAGCAGACGTTCCCTTGCGTCTGGTTGCCGCGCCAGGAAGTCGCTACTGGCAATGACCAAAAAATGATGCGGCCAGGTCTGTATGTTGCGCAGACCAAACTCCTTTTCGAGTCGCGCCACTTGCGGCTGACGGATCACCGCGGCTTCGGCGAAGCCTTGGTTGAGCGCAAGATTCAGTTCGTTGGGCGCCATGTTCAGCAGTTTGAAATCGCTTGCTGGATTGAGACCCAGATCGCGGATGGCGCGCAGCAAATCGAGGTGGGAATCGGAGCCGAACGAAAGCGCGATGCGCTTCCCCTTCAGGTCGGCCAGTGA
>JAITAJ010000271.1 GCA_031284185.1 Accumulibacter sp.
CCGCCAGGACCAGGGCCAGCGCGATGCCGCTCATGCGGCGGTCTCCGCGTTTACCGGCAGGAATAAGGGGATCGGTCGTGTTCCGCGCATCATGGAAGTGTTTCCGGAGGCATCTTCGCATGGCGCGGCGCCATTGCCGCGAGCGGCCCGAAAACCGGGGATGCGTGGAAAACACTCTCCTTATCGTCGAGTCTTTCGCTAGAATACCACCTCTTGCACCTTGAGGATTGCGTTTCCGGCCGATTCGGTCCGAGGTTTTCATTTTTCCGACGAAAGGGTATTCATTCATGGATCGAGTATTCAATTTCAGCGCCGGCCCCGCCGCGCTCCCATTGGAAGTCCTGCAACAGGCGCAGGCCGAGCTGGTCAACTGGCACGGCAGCGGCATGTCGGTGATGGAAATGTCGCACCGCGGCAAGGAGTACATGAGCATCCAGGCCGAGGCCGAGGCCGATCTGCGCGAGCTGATGGGCATTCCGGCCGGCTACAAGGTGCTCTTCCTGCAGGGCGGCGCGTCGCTGCAATTTGCCATGGTGCCGATGAACCTCCTGCGCGGCAAGGCTTCCGCCGACTACCTGAACACCGGCGAATGGTCGAAGAAGGCGATCAAGGAGGTCAAGAAGTTTGCCGCGGCCAATGTCGTCGCCTCGTCGGAGGACCGCAATTTCACCTATGCCCCGCCGCAATCGCAATGGCGGCTCGACCCGAACGCGGCCTACGTGCACATCACGCAGAACGAGACGATCGGCGGCGTGGAAATCTTCGATGCGCCGGATACCGGCAGCGTTCCGCTCGTATCCGACATGTCCTCCACGATCCTGTCGCGGCCGATCGACGTGTCGAAATTCGGACTGATCTACGCCGGCGCGCAGAAGAACATCGGCCCGGCCGGACTGACCATCGTCATCGCGCGCGAAGACCTGCTCGGCCAGACCGTGGCCGGCACCCCGACGATGATGGATTACAAGATCCAGGCGGACAACGATTCGATGTACAACACGCCGCCGACCTACGCGGTCTACATCGCCGGCCTGGTGTTCAAGCAGCTCAAGGCCAAGGGCGGCCTGGCGGCGATGGAAAAGACGAATCGCGCCAAGGCGCGGATTCTCTACGACGCGCTCGACGCTTCGAGCTTCTTCGATTCGCCCGTGGCCAGGGAAAACCGCTCGTTGATGAACATTCCGTTCACCCTGAAGAACCCGGAACTCGACGAGGAATTCCTCAAGGGCGCCAAGGCGCGCGGCATGATCCAGTTGAAGGGCCACCGTTCCGTGGGCGGTATGCGCGCCTCGATCTACAACGCCATGCCGGTCGAAGGCGTGCAGGCGCTCGCCGACTATATGAAGGACTTCGAGAAGACCAAGGCTTGATTCCGATTTTCAGATCATCGGTGAATTTCGTCGACCCGGCCTTGCCGCGCCATTGGCGGCGCCGGAGGGTCGTTTTCGTCGCGCCGATGAGCCAGCAAGGGACGTGATACGCCCGGATACGACAATGGAGGAAGCATGACACGCAAGATCAGAACTCTCAACACCATCTCCAGGCAGGGACTGGCCCGCCTGCCGGGCACCTACGTGGTCGGCAACGACGTGGCCGAGCCGGATGCCATCCTGGTGCGCTCGACCGACATGCACAAACTGGAGATTCCGCCCGGCTTGCTGGCCGTCGGACGCGCCGGCGCCGGTACCAACAACATCCCGGTCAAGGCCATGAGCGAAAAAGGCATCGTCGTGTTCAACACGCCGGGGGCCAACGCCAATGCCGTCAAGGAACTGGTGCTCGCCGGCATGCTCATGGGCGTGCGCAACATCGTGCCGGCCATCCACTTCGCCGCCAAGCTGCAAGGCGACGACGAGTATCTGCAAAAGCAGGTCGAGGCCGAAAAGAAGCAATTCGTCGGCCGCGAGCTGCGGGGCAGCGTCCTGGGCATCGTCGGCCTGGGATCGATCGGCTCGATTCTGGCCGAGTCCGCGCTCCTGCTCGGCATGAAAGTCATCGGCATCGACCCCGAACTCACCGTCGATGCCGCCTGGCGACTGCCGTCGCAGGTCAGGAAGGCGAGCAGCATCGAGGAACTCTTGAAACACTCGGATTTCGTCAGCCTGCATGTCCCGCTGCTGCCGTCGACCCGCAACCTGATCGACGCCGAGCGCGTGAAAATCATGAAAAAGGGCAGCGTGCTGCTCAATTTTTCGCGCGATGGCATCGTCGACACCCAGGCCGTCATCGACGGCCTGGGTGCCAGCCGCCTGCGCGCCTATCTCTGCGATTTTCCGAGTAATCTGCTGCGCCAGCATCCGCGCGTGGTGGCCCTGCCGCATCTCGGCGCTTCGACCGAGGAAGCGGAAGAGAACTGCGCGAGCATGGTCGTGGATCAACTGGTCGACTATCTGCAAAACGGCAACATCCTCAACTCGGTCAACTTCCCGAACATCTCGATGCCGCGCGGCTCGCGCCATCGGCTGGCGATCGCCAACGCCAACGTGCCGAACATGCTCGGGCAGATTTCGACCGCGCTGGCCGACGCCGGGCTGAACATCAACAACATGATGAACAAATCGCGCGGCGAGCTGGCATTTACGCTGGTGGACGTGGAAACCGACGTTTCGCCGCCGGTGATCGGCCAGTTGTCGGCCATCCAGGGGGTGCTGCGCGTGCGCTACCTGCCGGGCTGAGCTTGGATCGCCGCGCACGAATCGCTGGCCGGACCGCCTTCGGCGGCGCGTCTCGCGCGGTACGCCGGGCGCTCGCCATCGCATTGCTCGCCCTGTTGCCGTCCGCCGGTCCGGCGCGGACGTTCGGGCTTCCCGCGTCCTCCGAGTACAAGGGAGAAATCCGCCGTGACCCGGAAGGCCGGCTGAGCGTCGTCGAGTCCGGGCGAACCCTGGCCGGCACCGCCGGCGCTTCCCGCCCGGCCACACTGAAAGTCGGCCCAGGGGAGCGGGTACGGACGATCGGCGAGGCCGCCGAAATCGCGCGCGATGGCGATGTCGTCGAAATCCTTCCGGGCGATTACCGGGGGCAGCCCGCGGTATGGACGCAGAACGAGCTGACGATTCGCGGTGGCGGCGAGCGCCCGGTGCTGTTCGCCGACGGCAGGAACGTGGAAGGAAAGGCCCTGTGGATCGTGCGCGGCGGCGCGATACACATCGAGAACCTCGAATTCAGAGGCGCGCGCGTGCCCGATGGCAATGGCGCCGGCATCCGCTTTGAGCGCGGACGGCTCAGCATTCATCGCTGCGCCTTCGTCGACAACGAGATGGGCCTCCTGACCGGCAACTCGCCCGAACTGTCCCTGGAAATCAGCGACAGCGAATTTTCCGACGCGCCGCGTCACGACGGCGCCCTCCACCACCTGCTCTACGTCGGCGCCATCGACCGCTTCGTGCTCACCGGCAGCCGCTTCTCGAACGGCTACCGCGGGCATCTGGTCAAGTCGAGAGCGCGCGAGAATCACGTGCGCTACAACCTGCTCGCCGACGGCCCGGAGGGCAGGGCCTCGTATGAGCTGGAGTTTCCGAACGGCGGTCTGGCCCATGTCGTCGGCAACGTGATCGCCCAGAGCGCGGCGACCGACAATCCGATCCTCGTCGCCTACGGCGCCGAAGGCCGGCGCTGGCCGGACAACGCGCTGTACTTCGCGCATGACACGCTGATCGATGCGCGGCGCCAAGGGGGGACGCTTCTCAAGCTGTGGGCGGATGAGTTCCCGGACGGCATGGAAGTCTGGATTCTCAACAATCTGATCGTCGGCGCCGGCGAATCCGGCCTTCATCCGCCGCCGCGCGGGCGCTTTGAAGGCAACCGATCGGCGCCCGAAAGCGCCCTGATCGAGTTTGCGGGCCTGCCGGTCCGCCTGAAACCGGACGATCCCTTGCGCGGCAGCGTCCGCGTTCCAGGCGCCGCGCGCGGCGAAGCGCTGTGGCCGGATGCCGAATTCACGCTCCCCGCCGGTCAGCGCCCGATCCGTCCGGGCCGTGCTCTGGCGCCGGGGGCGTTCCAGTGATCGCCCATGACCACGATATCGCCGATTACCTGCGGAGAGAGGGGGATTCGAACCCCCGTTAGAGTTGCCTCTAAACACGCTTTCCAGGCGTGCGACTTAAACCACTCATCCATCTCTCCGGGCGGGCGAATTCTAGCAGAAGCCTCGGGCAAGGACAATTCGGAGGGCAGCGCGGAGGGCCGCGATCCGAGAAAACGGAAGAAAGAGAAGCCGGGCGTTCGGTTTTTCGTCACCCATTCGGCGCGAAGCGCCGCACGCCGATCTGTCTTCTGTCCTCTCGAAGCACTGTCCTCTGACCCCTCCCTCGTCACCCCCGAGATTCCGTCTCCGCGAAGGTCGGGCGTCGCATCAATCTGTCGTAGAGCTGCGCGAGGCTGGGATGCTTGCTCCGCCAGTCGATTTCCGGGAAGCGCAATTCCAGGTAGCCGAGCGCGCAACCGACGCTGATGTCGGCCAGCGTGAAATGGGTGCCCATGCACCATTGATTCTCGCCGAGCTGATTGGCCATGTAGTCCAGGCCGCGGATGATCTTGCCGTGCTGGCGGTCGATCCAGTCGGCGCTCTGCTGGGCTTCGGGACGCTTTCTTTCGAGATGCACCAGCAGCGCCGCTTCACAAACGCCGTCGGCCAGCGCCTCCCAGCGCTTGACCTCGGTGCGCTCCCGGTTCGGCGCCGGCATCAGCTTGTTGTTCGGCGCCACGTTGTCGAGATACTCGCTGATCACTCGAGAATCAAAGAGCACGATGTCATCGTCGAGCGCGAGCGCTGGAATCTTGCCCAAGGGATTGAGGTTGGGAACGTTCGATTCCGGCGCCCACGGCGAGTCGATCTCGAATCCGCATTCAATCTTCTTTTCCGCCAATACGACCCGCACCTTGCGGACGAATGGGCTGGTTAACGATCCGATGAGCTTCATGGCTTCTTGAGTGAGGAGAAATCAACGGAGCGTGATTATATACCAAGGCTCGAATTTGCTGGGAATTTTGCCGGACGGGTAGAATGACGCCTCTTCCCATTCGTGTTGCCGCAAAGGTACGCCCATGTCTCTCGGCCCACTGACCGCCCTTTCTCCGCTCGATGGCCGCTACGCCGCCCGGGTAAACGCCTTGCGTGGGCGGTTTTCGGAATACGGGCTGATCCGCCACCGCCTCCGGGTGGAAATCGAGTGGCTCAAGGCCCTGGCCGCCGAACCGCATTTCGCTGAAATTCCCGCCTTTTCACCGGCGACCGCGGCCGAGCTGGACCGGGTGGCCGCCGATTTCGACCCGGAACAGGCCGCCGAAGTCAAGAAGTTCGAGGAAGAAACCAACCACGACGTCAAGGCGCTCGAATACTGGATCACGAAAAAAAGGCTCTCGGACAACCCGGAAGTCATGCGCGTCTCCGGGTTCATTCACTTCGCGTGTACGTCGGAGGACATCAATAACCTGTCGCATGCCCTGATGCTGAAAGCGGCGCGCGACGAGGTGATGCTGCCCGCGCTGGACAGGGTGATCGCCCGTCTGCGCGAGCTGGCGCGCGAGCACGCGGCCCTGCCGATGATGTCGCGCACGCACGGCCAGCCGGCGACGCCGACCACGCTGGGCAAGGAGATGGCCAACGTGGTTCATCGCCTCGCGCGCGCCCGCCGGGAGATCGCCGATATCCCCCTGACCGGCAAGATGAACGGCGCGGTCGGCAATTACAACGCCCATCTGGTGGCTTATCCGGGCTACGATTGGGAAGGTTTCGCCAGGCGTTTCGTCGAATCG
This sequence comes from Accumulibacter sp., assembly GCA_031284185.1. Lineage (GTDB taxonomy): Bacteria > Pseudomonadota > Gammaproteobacteria > Burkholderiales > Rhodocyclaceae > Propionivibrio. Next base: position 5,758 of record JAITAJ010000271.1, read on the forward strand.
CTGGGTCTGGAATTCAATCCCTACACGATCCAGATCGAGCCGCACGATACGATGGCCGGGCTGTTCGATGCCTTCGCGCGCGTCAACACCATCCTGATCGATCTCGACCGCGACGTGTGGGGCTATGTCTCGCTCGGCTACTTCAAGCAGAAACTGAAAGATGGTGAGACCGGGTCGTCGACGATGCCGCACAAGGTCAATCCGATCGATTTCGAGAATTCGGAAGGCAATCTGGGTCTGTCCAACGCGCTCTTGCGGCATCTTTCCGAAAAATTGCCGATTTCGCGCTGGCAACGGGATCTCACCGATTCGACCGTATTGCGCAACATGGGGGTGGCGTTCGGTTACGCGCTGCTCGCTTACGATTCGCTGCTGAACGGCCTCTCCAAGCTGGAAGCCGACGCTGGCCGTCTGCGCGCCGATCTCGATGCCAACTGGGAGCTGCTGGCCGAGCCGATCCAGACGGTGATGCGCCGCTACGGCATGGCCAATCCCTACGAGGCGCTCAAGAAACTGACGCGCGGCAAGCGCGTGTCGGGCGAAGACATGCGGAAATTCGTCGAAACGCTGCCCATCCCGGACGCGGCAAGGCGGGAACTGCTGGCCCTGACGCCCTGGAATTACATCGGCAAGGCGGCGGAACTCGCTCAGAGGACAGAGTTTCAGAAGACAGAGTTTCAGAGGACAGAGTTTCAGAAGACAGAGTTTCAGAAGACAGAAGACAGATGAATTTGGGCGCTT
>JAITAJ010000327.1 GCA_031284185.1 Accumulibacter sp.
AGATCGCCCCAGAGCAGCGTGGTGAAGCCGATCGAGATCAGGATCAGCACGCCGCCCATGGTCGGCGTGCCCGAGTTGGCAAGATGCGTCTGCGGCCCGTATTGACGCACCGCCTGCCCGATCTTCCTGGCCGCCAGCCAGCGAATCACGCGCGGGCCGGCGATGAACGAGATGATCAGCGCGGTCATCGCGGCCAGTACCGTGCGCAGGGTGATGTAGTTGATCACGCCGAATCCGCGCACGTCCTGCGCCAGCCATTGCGCCAACATCAGCAGCATGACGCTTGCTCCCGCTCGAACGGCGCGGTGGTGACGGCATCGACCACCCGCTCCATGCGCATGAAGCGCGATCCCTTGACCAGCACGACCGTTTCGGGCGTCAGTTCCGCGAGCAAGGCGGCGACGACCTCCCCGAACTCGCGGAAATGCGCGCCGCCGGCGCCGAAATTACGCGCCGCCGCCGCGCTCGATTCGCCGAGCGTCAGCAGACGATCGATCCCCTGGGTCTTGGCGTAGGCGCCGATCTCGTCGTGAAACCGGCCACTCATTTCGCCAATCTCGCCCATGTCGCCGAGCACCAGGATTTTGCGTCCGGCGATGGCCGCCAGAACGTCGATGCCGGCGCGCGCGGAATCCGGGTTGGCGTTGTAGGTGTCGTCGAGCACCAGCGCGCCGCGCAATCCGGCGCGGCGTTCGAGGCGTCCCTCGATGCCGCGGAAATCCGCCAGCCCCTGGCGCACCGCCGCCAGCGGCGCGTCCGCGGCCAGCGCCGCCGTCGCCGCGCCCAGGGCGTTGCGGGCATTGTGCGCGCCGGGCACCGCCAGATCGACCTCGATCCGCCCGCCGCCGGCCACGATGCTCACGCGATTCGCCAGACCATGCGCCTGACATTGCCCGGCCACGTCGGCATGGCCTCCCAGCGAAAAACACCGCCGCCGGCAGTGCGCGCTCTGCGCGCGCCACCGCCCGGCCCACGGATCGTCCGCGTCGAACACCGCCACGCCGTCCGCGTCGAGGCTTGAAAAGATGCGACCCTTTTCGGCGGCGATCGTGTCCAGGGCGCCCATGCCTTCGAGGTGGGCGCGCTGGGCGTTGGTCACCAGCGCCACCGTGGGGCGGCCGAGGCCGGCGAGATACGCGATTTCGCCGGGATGGTTCATCCCCATTTCGACGACCGCCGCCCGGTGCCCGTCGCCAAGGCCGAGCAGGGTCAGCGGCAGACCGATGTCGTTGTTCAGGTTCCCCGGCGTGGACAGTACCGTGCCGTCGCCGAACGCCGCCTTCATGATGCCGGCGATCATTTCCTTGGTGGTCGTCTTGCCGTTGCTGCCGGTCACGCCGATCACCGGCAGCTCGAAACGCGCCCGCCAGCAGGCGGCGAGCCTGCCCAGCGCGACGCGCGTGTCGGCAACGACGATGAGCGGCAGCCCGACCGCGCCGGCGCCGCGCCGCGCGCCGGCGGCATCGACCACGGCCCCGGCGGCGCCGCGTTCGCCCGCCGCCGCCACGAAATCGTGCCCGTCGAAGCGGTCGCCGCGCAAGGCGATGAACAACTCGCCGGCGGCCACGCTCCGGCTGTCGGTCGAAACGCCCCGGAAGCCCGGATTGCCGCCTTCCAGCTTTCCGGCCATCGCGCGCGCGGCGCTTTCCATGTCCATGCGCACGCTCATGGCCGTCCTTCCCGCCGCGCGTCCAGCGCGGCCCGCGCTTCATCGGCGTCCGAGAAGGGGCGCTGTCCGCCCGCGATTTCCTGACAGGACTCATGCCCCTTGCCGGCCAGCAGCACCACGTCATCGGCGGCGGCGGCAAGAATCGTCCGGCGGATCGCCGCGGCGCGATCCTCGATGATTTCGGCATGGGGCGCGGCGGCGCCGATCTCGGCCAGAATCGCCGCCGGATTCTCGCCGCGCGGGTTGTCGCTGGTGAGTATCACCCGGTCCGCCAGCCGATGGGCGACCTCGCCCATCAGCGGACGCTTGCCGCGATCGCGCTCGCCGCCGCAGCCGAACACGGCGATCAGCCGTCCGCCGCGCGCCGCCGCCGTGCCACGCAGACTCGTCAGCGCGTTTCCCAGCGCGTCCGGCGTGTGCGCGTAATCGACCACGACCAGCGGCTCGCCTTCCCCGCCGATCACCTCCAGACGTCCCGGCGGCGCCGACAACTCGGCGAAGCGTTCCGCCACTTCGCCGGGGGACAGCCCGGCGTCGATCAGTACCGCCGTGACGGCGAGCAGATTCGCTACGTTGAACCGCCCGAGGAGGCGCGTCTCGACGCGCGCGCGGCCAATCGGCGTGACGAGGGTGAAATGCGCGCCGTCCGGCGTTTCTTCGACGGACTCGGCGCGCACGATTCCTTGGCGGTCGGTGAGATTGCCTTCTTGCGTGTAAGCGAGTACACGCCCCGCCGATGTCCTCCGCATCAATTCCCGCCCGAAGGCGTCGTCCGCGTTGACCACCGCCAGACGCAGGCGCGGCCAGTGAAAGAGCTTTTCCTTGGCCGCCGCGTATGCTTCCATCGACCCGTGGTGATCGAGATGATCGCGCGTCAGGTTGGTAAACACCGCGATGTCGATCCGCGCGCCGTCGAGGCGTTTCTCCTCGATGCCGATCGAGCTGGCTTCCAGCGCGCATGCCTGCGCGCCGTCCGCCGCGAAATCCGCGAGATGACGGGCGAGCGTCGCCGCTTGCGGGGTGGTGAGACCGATCTTTTCCCGCTGCCCGGAAAATTCCGCGCCGAGTGTGCCGATCATCGCGCAGCGGCGCGGATGCAGGCGGGTCAGCCAATGGGCGACGCTCGTCTTGCCGTTGGTTCCGGTGATTGCGATCAGGGACAGGCGTTCGCTCGGATGGCCGAGCACGGCATGAGAAAGCGGTCCGCAGAGCGGGCGCGGATGCGCGACGCCGAGATTGGGCAGGCGCCACTCGTCCCGCCAGACGAAATCGCCGCCGCTCTGCCAGAGGATGGCGGCGGCGCCGCGCGCGATGGCTTCCGGGATGTGCTTCCGTCCGTCGGCGAGCTTGCCGGGAAAGGCCATGAACAGGTCGCCGGGCCGCACGCGGCGGCTGTCGTCGGCCACGCCGCGCAGCCACGCCCCACGCGCCGCCAGATCGCGGAGGAGGCTCGATGCGTCGGCGAAGAACGGCGTCGCGCTCATAGGTTTTCCTGTTGCGAATGGCCGGCGGCGGCCTGCACCAGCGGCACGTCCGGGGCCACGCCGAGCGCGCGCAGGGCGCCGCCCATCACCCTGGAAAACATCGGGCCGGCCACGTCGCCGCCGTAATGCGCGCCGGCGCTCGGCTCGTCGATCATGATGGCCACGACCAGGCGCGGATCGGACACCGGCGCGAAGCCGACGAACGAGGCCACGTATTTCTTGACGTATTGGCCGCCTTCGATCTTGTAGGCGGTGCCGCTCTTGCCGCCGGTACGGTAACCCGGAATCCGCGCCTTGGGCGCCGTGCCGCCCGGCTGCGTCACCGTCTCCAGCATGGCCCGCACTTCACGCGCGGTCTGCTGGCTGAACACCTGGGTCGAACGGAAGGGCGCTCCGTCGGACTTCACGAGCGTGAGCGGAATGATGTCGCCCTCGCGGGCGAAGATCGTGTACGCGCGGGCGAGCTGCGCCAGCGAAACCGACAGGCCGTGACCATAGGACATGGTTGCCTGCTCGATCGGCCGCCAGGACTTCCACGGGCGCAGACGCCCGGTGACCTCGCCGGGGAAGCCCAGTCCCGGCGTCTGTCCCAGCCCGATGGCCTCGTACATGTGGTACATCTGCTCCGGCGTCAGCATCGTGGCGATTTTCGCCGTGCCGACGTTGGATGATTTCTGGATCACCTGGGCCACGGTCAGCGGGCCATGCCGGTGCGAATCGGAGATCGTCGCCGTACCGATGGTCAGGCGGCCGGGAGCGCAGTTGATCACGGTGTCGAAGCGCACCTTGTCGAGGTCCAGCGCCAGCGCCGCCGTGAAGGGTTTCATCACCGATCCCGGTTCGT
>JAITAJ010000349.1 GCA_031284185.1 Accumulibacter sp.
AAGACAGAAGACAGAAATTTGAGAAGACGGAAGATAGAGAAACCGAGCACCCAGTTTTTCGTCCGCTTTCCGGCGCGAAGCGCCGCAAGCCAGAAGACAGAAATTTGAGAAGACAGAAGACAGAGAAACCGAGCGCCCGGTTTTTCGTCCGCTCTCCGACGCGAAGCGCCGCAAGACAGAAGACAGAAATTTGAGAAGACAGAAGACAGAGAAACCGAGCGCCCGGTTTTTCCTCCGCTCTCCGGCGCGAAGCGCCGCAAGCCAGAAGACAGAAATTTGAGAAGACAGAAGACAGAGAACCCGAGCGCCCGGTTTTTCGTCCGCTTTCCGGCGCGAAGCGCCGCAAGCTCATCTGTCTTCTGTCTTCTCAAGGTTCTGTCTTCTGTTCTGTCTTCTGTCTTGGTTCTGTCCTCTGAACAGCTCGCCGCAGTCCTTCGTCTACGGTGAGCGGCGGGGTCCATCCCAGCGTGGCTTGCGTCTGCCGCATGTCTACCTGGAGCGACTGGCGGAGCCGGCGGATTTCGCCGGCGCGCCCCAGTACGGTCGCCGCCGCCACGAGGCAGCCGACCGGAACGGGAATCAGACGCGCCGGACGACCCAGGGCCGCGCCGAGCCGTTCGAGCAAGTCTACCGTCGACAGATCCTCGCCATCGGATACCAGGAAGGTCCGGTTGGCGGCAGCCGGATGATCGACGCACGTCTCCAGCAGATCGACCAGATTGTCCAGCGCGACCAGACTCCGCCGGTTTTGCGTCAACGCGCCGAGGGGCAAAGGCCATCCACGCGCCAGAACGCGCGTCAGCGCCAGGAAATTGGCTTTCACGCCAGGCCCATAGACCAGGGGCGGCCGGACGATGACGACTTCCAGGTCGGAATCGAGCGCCAGGGCGCGCAGACCCTGCTCGGCCTCCATCTTCGAGATGCCGTAAGGATCGGACGGCGCGGGCGCCTGATCCGCCGTGAATGGACGGCCCGGCGGGGTGCACTCCCCATTGACCTTGATCGAACTCAAGAAGACGAAACGGCGCACGCCCGCCGCGACGGCCTGCCGGGCCAGATTCAGCGTTCCCCGCGCGTTGATCCGCCGGTAAGCCGCCAGCGCGTCAGCACTGGATTCACGCATCACGTGAACCCGCGCCGCGCAATGGATCACCGTGGATACGCCGCCGAGCGCGGTCGACCAGTCTTCCTCCGGCGACAGGGTTCGTCCGTGGATCACCGTCACGTTCGGATGAGTCCATGCCCGTGAGACGGAATGCGTCGCCGCCCGGACACGATCCAGCGAGGCCAGACGCGCGGTCAGGGCACTACCGACGAAACCGGCGGCGCCGGTGACCAGAATCATCGCTTGCTCCCGCGGAAGCGGAGAACGGGCGCGCTGCGCGGGGCCGGGCGTTTCATGGGGGATGGGGCGGTGATGGTCAGGCGGCGGAAGCGAGCCGGCGGCAGATTTCCAGCGTCAGGCCATCCTGGTTCAGCGTGTAGAAGTGAATGCCGGGCGCGCCGCCGGCCAGCAGACGCGCGCACAGCTCGGTGACGACGTCGAGACCGAAGGCGCGAATGGCGCCGCCATCGTCGCCAAAACTCTCGAACTTGCGGCGCATCCAGCGCGGCAGTTCGGCGCCGCAGGCATCCGAGAAACGGGCGAGTGTGGAAAAATTGCCGATCGGCATGACGCCGGGGACGATCGGCACATCCACGCCACGCGCGCGCGCGGCGTCGACGAAATGAAAATAGGCGTCGGCGTTGTAGAAATACTGGGTGATCGCGGAATCGGCGCCGGCCTTGATCTTGCCCACGAAAGCGGTCAGGTCGTCCGCCGGCGTGCGGGCCTGGGGGTGCCATTCCGGGTAGGCGGCGACGTCGATGTGGAAATGCCCGCCGGTCTCGGCACGGATGAACTCGACAAGCTCGGCGGCATGGCGAAACTCGCCGGTCTTGGCCATGCCGGAGGGCAGGTCGCCACGCAACGCGACGATGTGACGGATTCCGGCGCCGACGTAATCGCCGAGAATTTCGCGGATGTTCCCGCGCGTCGAACCGATGCAGGAGAGGTGCGGCGCGACCGGACGGCCCTCGGCGGCGATTTCCTTGACGATGGCGAAAGTCCGCTCGCGCGTCGAACCGCCGGCGCCGAAGGTGACCGAGAAAAATTCCGGCCCGAGCGCGGCGAGCCGTTCGCGTACCGCGCGTAGTTTTTCGACACCTTCCGGTGTTTGCGGCGGGTAAAACTCGATCGAAAATTCAGTTTTCATCTCGTCGGAATCCTTGTCGAAATCGATGCCTCCAGCCTCGTCCGCGAAGTGTATCGGAATATCCGCCCGTTTTCCCGATCCGGCGGGCCATGAATGTTCCACGGGCGGTCGATCCCGGTCTCGCTCAGGATTCCATCGGTATCGACCAGAGTTCATCGATGTCCGGGAAATTCCAGCGGGCCGGATCTTCGCGGCTGGCGATTTTTTCCATGCAGCCGGGCGCCGAGAGGTCGACCAGTTCCGGCGGGATGCGCGCATTGCCGCGCGTGGAAAAGAACACTTTGACGCGCGGTGTGAGCAAGGACTTCGGCGATTGGGCAATGACCACGCCAAGGCGGCCGGAACTGAGCCGGACCAGCGAGCCGACCGGATAGATGCCCAGACTCTTGACGAATGCCTGAAAGACGTCGGGATCGAAATGGCCGCCGGTCCATTCGGCCATCTTGCACAAGGATTCGGCGGGATCCCAGCCGTCCTTGTAGGGGCGGTTCGAGGTGATCGCGTCGTATACGTCGCAGATCGCGCCCATCCGGGCGTACAGGCTGATCCCGCCGTTCCGGCGTCCTTCGGGATAGCCCTGGCCGCTGATTTTTTCATGGTGATGCAGCATGACGTCGAAAGCGATCTCGTCCACTCCCTGACTTTCCTGGAGCAGCCTGACGCCTTCCTCGGGGTGGCTCTTCATGACGCGGAATTCCTCGTCGGTCAGCTTGCCCGGCTTGTTCAGTATTTCGAGCGGCACGATCGCCTTGCCCAGGTCGTGCAGCAGGCCGGCGATGCCCAGCCGGCGATTCAGTTCCTCGTCGAGTCCCATCTGGCGGCCCAGCGCGATCATCAGCGCGCAGACCGCGACGGAGTGCATGTAGGTGTAGTCGTCGGCTGTCTTCAGGCGGGCGAGGCTGATCAACGCGCCGGGATTGCGCGTCACCGAATCCGCTATCTCTTCGACCAGCCTGCGCGCGTTGCCGGCATCCACCGCCTTGCCCATGCGCGCCTCCTGGAACATCGAAGTGAGCGCCTGCTTGCCCTTGGCGCAGATTCGCTTCGCCCGGGTCATTTCCTTCTGTATCGATACCGGGGCGACATCGCGGGCGGCCTGCGCCGAAGCGCTGAGTTCGGCGTCGACCTGGGCCTGCGTCCGCGCTTCGGAAAGGGCCGGTTGTTCGGGCGGGATATCGGCGCCCCGCGAAGCATCGATCCAGACCTCCTGGATGCGGCTGGCCAGGATGAGTTCGATGTCCTTCGGATCGGAAATCACGAAAGAGTTACGCCAGAAGGGATGCTCCATCCACGATCCGCAGAACTCTTTGAGATACATTCCGGTCGTGAGTTGCCTGACGCTGATTTTCTTGAGCATGGCGCTTTCTGTCGTTCAACTTCGCTACCCGTCTCATTCCGGGCGATTCGATCCCGGCTGATTTCTGAAGCGCTTGGAGAGGTGAAGCGTAACACATCTTCAGGCGTTCGCCGGGAATTCGTGTCTGCGCAGACAGGGATTTTTCCAACCGGCATGGGGCGCGGGGATACATTCCCCGCGACGGCGCCGGATGGGTTCAGGCAAACCTTCTTCA
>JAITAJ010000073.1 GCA_031284185.1 Accumulibacter sp.
CTTGATGGCCCTTCAAGAAATTCATCCTGATCAGGCCAACTGATGAAATCGTATTTATCGATATGATCATGGACTATAATGATACGACATCGCGGAGTAAAGATCGTAAAAATCGAACGACCGTGGAATAATGCTCGGGAGGAAGGGGGCTTCTTTTATCATATGACCGACTCCAGCTTGAAATGCCGACTTTCAGAGGTGGTGAGCGCGGATATCTTTTTTACGGCTGTGGTTCCGATGGCCGCTCGACGGCGCGATCCTCCCGCGCGGCGACGACCGATTCGTCGCCCTGGCGGCCAATGGATGATTCAGATGTCCGATGTGGAATACGTCGAACCCTCCCTGGCGCGAGCGCCTTGCTCATACTCTCCCCTTGCCGACCAGCGGCTGGTTGATGTGACTGTATTGCGGCGGTTTGTGGGCACCGAGCGGCGCCCAGGCCCAATTATAAGCCGAAACCAATGCCGGAAGGGAGATGGGAATTGACGATTGAATTTCAAGAAATCCAAAAAAATTACCTGCAAGCGTGTCGACTCGTGAGAAAGCGCTTTTCTGCGAACCTGGTGGAGTGGGTCTGGAACAGGAATTTTGTCTGTCCCGGCGTGGAATTGTCGGATTTGCCGTTCGTGTTCGGGACAGGCAGGGTAAGACTGCCCGCAAAAAAAGGCAATTCATTCGTCCGGGCCGCTCCGGAATGACGTTGACAAGAAATGATTCTTATATGGAATCGCTCGGCTCATTTACCAATGGAGCCTCTCATGGAAACGGCAAAACATGATGATGATCCGAGGATGACGATCTGACTCGTGAGCTGAATGAATTGCTGGATGAGTTCGTCCGGGTTCTGGAGACCAGAAAAAAAAGAGACCGGACAGAACCACGGAGAGAAATTTTCTGATAGGGAAGCCGATGAGGAACTGAAGAGATTCGTGGATTTCACAGAATCCGATCTTGCGAGGGAATTCATGCGGTCATGATCCAACATTGGTTCCTGGACCATTTTTCATGATGCCATCAAAAGCTCCCGACTACCGCTGTCTGCTCAAAAGTTTCGGCAAAGATGATATCACCGGCAGATTTCAACCCTGTTTTTTCACCTTCAGACACTATACGGCGCAAAGCATAGAGCTTATGCTGACCGCATTGGGCGTCGCTCATGGAGATGATCCGTATGAACGATTTCCTCGAGAATGAAACGGCGCAACGATTGGCGATGAGACGGCGCGGGACGGGGTGGTGATCCGCCGGCGGTCGGGGACGATCGACCGCGTTCGGCGGGGGTCTCGTGAATTTCTCCGTTTTGCGCGAGTTCACGCCGGCGCTTTTGCGAAAGGGACGCCACCCATCCCCGGAGAGCCAATGCGATAGCCGCCCCGGCGGTTTGGTCGGCGAAAAGCAAAATCCGATAGAATCTCCGTGGTTTCCAAATCGGTTTTTCTCGGAGCGTGTCTTGATCGGCAAAACGGTATTGATCACCGGGGCGGCAAAACGTGTGGGACAGGCGATTGCCCGGGAGCTGCACGAGGCCGGCGCCAACGTGGTGGTGCATTACCGGGTGGCGGCCGAGGCCGCGATGGCCTTGGTCGATGCCATGAACGCGGCGCGCGCCGGATCGGCGCTTTGCCTTCGGGCGGACATCCTCGAACGCGACGCGCCGTCCCGGCTGGTCGATCGGGCCGTTGCGCACTTTGGCCGCCTCGACGCGCTGGTCAACAACGCTTCGAGTTTTTTCGCCACGCCGCTTGGCGCGATCGACGAAACCGCCTGGAACGATCTGGTCGGCAGCAATTTCAAGGCGCCGCTGTTCCTGACCCAGGCCGCGGCGCCTCATCTCCGGAAGACGCGCGGCGCCGTGGTCAATATCACCGACATCCACGCCGAACGACCGCTGGCCGGTTATCTCCTCTACTGCGCCGCCAAGGCCGGACTGTTGGGCCTGACCCGCGCCCTAGCCGTCGAACTGGCGCCGGACGTGCGCGTCAACGCCGTCGCGCCCGGACCGATCCAGTGGCCGGACGACGATGCCTTCGACGAGCCGGCGCGCGCGCGCATCATCGGGCATACTCTGCTCAAACGCGCCGGCAGTCCGTGGGATGTTGCGCGCGCCGTGCGTTTCCTGTTCAATGATGCGCCTTATGTGACCGGTCAGGTGATCAACGTCGATGGCGGTCGCACGGCCCATCTGTAATGTAACGCGCATCGTTCGCCCCGGAATGCCTCATGAATACATCGAAGAACCTGCAACGCCTGAAACGCCGCCTGGAAGGCGACGCCGGCAAGGCGATTGCCGACTACAACATGATCGAGGCCGGCGATACGGTGCTGGTCTGCGTTTCCGGCGGCAAGGATTCATACGCCCTGTTGTCGATCCTGATGGCCTTGCGGCGGCGCGCGCCCGTCGCGTTTCGGCTGATCGCCATGAACCTCGATCAGAAACAGCCCGGTTTCCCCGCCGACGTGTTGCCGCGCTACCTGTCCGGGCTGGGTATCGAGTACCGCATCGTCGAGCAGGATACTTACTCGATCGTCAAGGAAAAGGTTCCCGAGGGAAAAACGACGTGTTCGCTCTGTTCCCGTCTGCGGCGCGGCGTCATCTACCGGACGGCCAAGGAACTCGGCGCGAACAAGATCGCGCTCGGCCATCACCGCGACGACATCGTTCATACGCTGTTCCTCAACCTGTTTTTCGGCGGCAAGCTCAAGGCCATGCCCCCCAAGCTGGTGACCGACGACGGCGCGCACGTCGTGATTCGTCCGCTGGCCTATTGCGGTGAGGCCGACATCGCGCGTTTCGCTCACGGGATGGAGTTTCCGATCATTCCGTGCAATCTGTGCGGATCGCAGAAAAATCTGCAACGCCAGAGGATCCGCGAGATGATGGCCGATTGGGATCGGCGCTATCCGGGACGTACCGAATCCGTGTTTACCGCCTTGCAGAATGTCGTTCCCTCACATCTGGCCGACGGAATGTTATATGATTTCAAGGGTCTGCATGCCGGAAAAGTTAACAGGGACATGGACGGTGGCGATGTCGCGTTCGATGCTCCCCGGCTCGGCGAATCGGCGTCGATCCTGAAATTCCTCATGGCATAAGAGACATTGCTTATTTTTTCAATGGTCGAACACCCAAGGCTCGATCGGATGGTTGGAGCGGCACGCTCGGAAACCATGAGAACCGATCCCGGAAGGCCGCGGGGATTCCGATTTTCGGTAGGGAGGTGACGATGAATGCCACGAATTCTTTTCTTTCCGTTTTGGCCGTCTGCATCTCCGGCAACGCGAATCTGTACGGAAAACTCGAAAACTCGGAAGCGTCGCGGGCCGTCGATCGCTGCCTCAAGCGGATACAGCGTTCCGTCGAGGCCAGCGGCGGCGGTGTCATTCGGGCCGGCGGCGGCGAGGTGATGGCCGCCTTTGGCGTGGCGGAGGCTGTGCTCAATGCCGCTGTCGAGATGCAGCAGCGCATCGCCGATCTTCCTCCCGTTTCGGGGGTGAAGATGTCCATCCGCGTGGGAATTTCCTGTCATGGCGGCTCGCGTTCCGGGCAGTCGGTCGAGGACGCGCTTGCCGTGGAAGCGGCGCATCTGGTGGGTGTCGCGAAATCCGGGCAGATACTGGCTGTCGGAAGGATTCGCAAATCGCTGCCGGCTTCGATGCGGACGCTGGCGTCCGACACGGGAGCCACGTTGCCGAACGGATCGGGGCGCAAGGAGGCCATCGTGGAAATATCCGGTTCGGCGGGAAACGTGTCGCTCAAGGATGCAAGCGCCGGTTCCACGGCCACGAGTGGCAACCTGCATCTGCGTTATGGTGAGGACGCCGTGGTGCTCGACGAGCAAAATTCCGTCATCGACATGGGGCGCAGCGAAACGTGCAAACTCGTCATCCGCGACCCGCGCGCCTCGCGCCAGCATGCCACGATCGAGCGGCGAGGAAATCTCGTCGTGCTGATCGACAGCAGCACCAATGGAACCTACGTGACCATCGACGGCGGTTCCGAGCAATTCGTGAAGCACAGCGAATGCGTCTTGCATGGCAATGGCGTGATCTCGTTCGCCGCTTCATCCTCCGCGCCCGACGCCGACTGCATACGCTTCGAGTTCAGATGACAGGAGCCACGGGTCAGAGGACAGAGATTTGAGAAGACAGAAGACAGAGAAACCGAGCGCTCGGTTTTTCGTCCCTTACCCGGCGCGAAGCGCCACGGGTCGTCAGAGGACAGAGATTTGAGAAGACAGAAGACAGGGAAACCGAGCGCTCGGTTTTTCGTCTCTTACCCGGCGCGTAGCGCCACGGGTCGTCAGAGGACAGAGATTTGAGAAGACAGAAGACAGAGAAACCGAGCGCTCGGTTTTTCGTCTCTTACCCGGCGCGAAATACCACGGGCCAGAGGACAGAGATTTGGGAAGACAGAAAACAGGGAAACCGAGCGCTCGGTTTTTCGTCCCTTATCCGGCGCGAAGCGCCACGGGTCAGAGGACAGAGATTTGAGAAGACAGATGACAGGGAAACCGAGCGCGCGGTGTTTTGTCTCTTACCCGGCGCGAAACACCACGGGCCAGAGGACAGAGATTTGAGAAGACAGAAGACAGGAAAATCGAGCGCTCGGTTTTTCGTCCCTTATCCGGCGGAAGCGCCGCAAGTTGATCTGTCTTCTGTCCTCTCTAATCCCTGTCCTCTGAACCTGAGCACTTGGGTTTCTGTCCTCTGTCTTCTGGCCCCGCCTGTCACTTGCTGTCGCCCTTGAGGCAGCCGCTCATGAATTTCTTGCGCTCGTCACCCTTGAGTTCTTTCTTGCCCGCCTCGGCATTGCAGGCTCTCATTTTTTCCCGCTGCGCTTTCTGCGCCGGGGAAGGCGCTTTCTTCTCCCGCTTCGCGGCTTCTCGTTGCGCCGGGGAAGATTCTTTCTTTTCCGGCTCCACGGCTTCTTGCCGCGCCGGGGAAGGTTCTTTCTTTTCCGGCTCCGCGGCTTCTTGCCGCGCCGGGGAGGGGGCCTTCTTTTCCGGCTCCGCAGCTTCTCGTTGCGCCGGGGAAGACGCCTTCCCCTCCGGCTCCGCGGCCCCATGGGCCATTCCTGTCGAAAGCATGAATACGGCCAAGACAGCCATGAACTTCATCATCGTCTCCCTGAAAATTCGATCGAGTTCCGACTATCGCGCAATTCAGACGTCCCCGTCAAGAACCACTTGCTGTTGCTGGTTGATGAACTCTCTCATGCTGTCGATTCCACGCATCTGCAAGATACAGTTGCGCACCGCCGCTTCGAGCAGAACCGCCAGGTTGCGGCCCGGAGCGACGTGGATGTGGACCTTGCGCACCGAGATACCGAGAATTTCCTGCGATTGCGTCTCCAGGGGCAATCGCGCCATGTCATCCATGGGCATGCTCTTCTGCAAGTGCACGATCAGCTTCAGCCGCATTTTGCGGCGCGCCGCCGTTTCGCCGAAAATCGTGCGGATGTTGAGCAGCCCCAGCCCACGCACTTCGAGATAGTCCCTGAGCATACTCGGGCAACGCCCTTCGATGGTCGTCGGCGCTGTTCGCGCCAGCTCGACGATGTCGTCCGCGACCAGCCCGTGCCCGCGCGACACCAGTTCCAGCGCAAGCTCGCTCTTGCCGATCCCGGAATCCCCGGTGATCAGCACGCCCATTCCAAAGACGTCCATGAATACGCCATGCATCGACACCGTGTCGGCAAAATGCCGGGCGAGATAAAGATGCAACAGGTCGATGACCACGGAACAGGCTTTCGTGCTTCTGAACAGCGGCGTGCCCGTCGCCTCGCAGCTTTCCTGCAAACCGGGCATCGATTCGAGATCGTCGGCCAGAATGATCGCCGGCGGCTCGTAAACCATCAGGTCGTCGATCCGCTGACGCCAATAGCTTTCACCGACACGCGCCGCCCAGTTCTGCTCGGCCTTGCCGATGACCTGGATGCGATGGCTGTAAACCAGGTTGAGGTGGCCGACGACGTCCGGGCCGTAGGTCTCCATGTCCTTGAGTTCCACGTCGCGCTCGGCGCCACAGGCGGCAACCCAGGTCAGCTTGAGTTTTTCGAGATTGTCCTGATAGATCTGGGCAACGCTCAGCTTGCGCGTGGAAATCATGCTCGGCCTCTGGAATCATGCGGTGAATGCCTGGCGGACGGTTTCGGCGTCCCGCGCTTTCGCCAGCGCTTCGCGGCAGGACGGCTCGGAGAAGCGCTCGGCCAGTTCGGAAAGAATCTGCAAATGCTGTTCGGTCGCCTGCTCGGGCACGAGCAGAACGAAGAGCATCGATACCGGCTCCCCGTCCGGAGAATCGAAGGGAATCGGCGTCACCAGCCGGATGAACGCGCCGCAGGCATTTTTCAGACCCTTGATGCGCCCATGCGGAATGGCGATTCCGCGCCCCAGCCCGGTCGACCCCAGCTTTTCTCGTGAAAACAGGCTGTCGAAGACAGCGCTGCTGGCTATTCCCTGATTGTTTTCAAAAACCAGCCCGGCATGTTCAAAGACTCGTTTTTTGCTGCTTGCCTCAAGATCGAGAATGACATTCTCCGGGGGTAACAGTTGGGAAATCTGGTTCATGGAAATGGATTCGATAAATCTGAAAAAATCGGGCCGGGAATCGGCCCGACGAGCAAAAAGCGGCTCTGGCCGGCGTGAATGACGACGGCCAGGCCCGCTTTTACCGGAAAAACTCAGTCCGCGGCATCATGAACGGGCTTTTCGCCACGGTGATGATCCTGCAATTTCTGCTTGTATTTCTGAACCTGCCGGTCGAGTTTGTCGACCAGGGTGTCGATCGCCGCATAGAGGTCTTCGCCGATCGACTCCGCGTAGATGTCCTTGCCCGGCAGATGCACCGTGATTTCCGCCTTCTGCTTCAACTTTTCCACGGACAGAATCACATTCACGTCGATGACGTGATCGAAGTGACGCAAGACCCGTTCGAGTTTGCCGGTCACGTATTCACGCAGCGCCGGCGTTACTTCGAGATGGTGTCCGTTGATTTGCAGGTTCATGTGCAGCTCCTTTCAAAAAGACTGGCCGTTCGGGCGGCCATCGGAATCCCCCGCGCACGCTCGCGTGAGGAGCCGGGGATGAAAACCGTCCGTGACGCGAAGACAGGCCGCGAACCGCGCGGCAAGATCGGGCCGGCGCCATCGGCACGATTTGGCGATGGAATGAGGCGGTGGGCGATGGAGGATGGGGTTCATGGTCTGTAAAGAGAAGCCCTAGAGCGCCTTGCGCAGTTTGACCGGGGGAATGCCGAGCGCTTCGCGGTATTTGGCGATCGTCCTGCGCGCGACGACGATTCCCTGCTGTCCCAGCAAATCCGCGATCTGGCTGTCGGAAAGCGGCTTCTTCGCGTCTTCCGCGCCGACCAACTGCTTGATCAGCGCCCGGATGGCCGTGGCCGAACACGCCCCGCCCACCTCCGTCGCCACGTAGCTGCCGAAGAAATATTTCAGCTCGAAAATGCCGCGCGGCGTGGCCATGTATTTTTGCGTCGTCACGCGGGATACCGTCGACTCGTGCAATCCCAGGGCGTCGGCGATCTCACGCAACACCATCGGACGCATCGCCACTTCGCCGTGTTCAAAGAACTGGCGCTGGCGATCGACGATGGCCTGGGCCACGCGCAGGATCGTGTCGAAGCGCTGCTGCACGTTTTTTATCAGCCACCGCGCCTCCTGTAACTGGCCGGACAGGCCGGATCCCCGCTGCCGCGAAAGAATCTGGGCATACAGGCTGTTGATGCGAAGACGCGGATAGACGTCGGAATTGATGCTGACCGTCCATTGCCCGCGCACCTTGCGCACCACGACATCGGGCGTGATGTAGTGCGCGTCCAGCGCCGCGTACTTGGCGCCCGGCCGCGGATTCAGGCTGCGGATCAGGAATTGCGCTTCGCGCAGTTGCTCATCGTCGCATTCGAGCGATTTCTTCAGCTTGGCGAAATCCCGCCCGGCCAGAAGATCGAGGTGTTCGCGCACGATGCGCAGCGCAAGCGTCCGCGTGTCGTTCCCGGGCAGCGCTTCCAGTTGCAGGGCCAAGCATTCCCGGACGTTGCGCGCGCCGACTCCGGGCGGATCGAGATTCTGTAGATGGTGCAAGGCAATCTGCAATTCGCCGGTTTCGATCTCAAGCTCGCGAGGCAGCAAGTCCGCCAAATCCTCCGGCGCCTGCGTCAGATAACCATCGTCATCCAGGGCATCGATCAAACACTGCGCCAGCGTGCGATCGCGCGCCGGGAGGCCGACGAGGCCAAGCTGCCACGACAAATGCTCGCGCAACGACGTCGCCGCCACCTGGATGTCGCGGAAATCGTTATCGTCGTCATCGAAGGAACCCGACGAATTCGCATAGGCGCCATCATCGCTTCCGGCCTCCCCTTGCCAGCTTTCTTCCTCGCCGGACACCATCGCCGGCTCCGCTTCCTCGCGCTTTTTCTCTTCATCGCCGATGGCCGCCGTCGGCGACTCGGCGGTCACCGGCGCGTAAGCGTCTTCTTCCCGTTCGAGCAGCGGATTTTCCAGCAGATATTTTTCCAGTTCCTGCTCGAGTTCGAGCGTAGACAACTGCAACAGCCGGATCGATTGCTGTAGCTGCGGAGTGAGCGCCAGATGCTGGGAGAGCTTGAGCTGGAGTGATGGCTTCATTTACCTGAGTGAATGGCCGCATTGGAAAGATGGATCACCGGATCACACCGTTTCGTTCCGCAAAACGCTTGGAAAAACCACAGCGCCTCCTCCCTCACTCCGCTCAGCGACACGAAGGCGAACCGCAGACGCTGCGACGACGCGGCAAGGTTCGTCGACACGATCTCCCATGATTTATGAATGGAATTACAGGCGGAAATTCTCGCCAAGGTAAACCTTGCGCACGTTTTCATTATAAATGATTTCATCCGGCTGACCAGCGGCGAGCACGCTGCCTTCGTTGAGGATGTAGGCGTGATCGCAGATGCCCAGCGTTTCCCGGACGTTGTGGTCGGTGATCAGCACGCCGATGCCGCGCTCCTTGAGAAAGCGGATGATTTTCTGAATGTCCAGCACGGCGATCGGATCGACCCCGGCGAAGGGTTCGTCGAGCAGGATGAAACGCGGGTCGGTGGAGAGCGCGCGGGCGATCTCCACCCGCCGCCGCTCGCCGCCGGACAGCGATGCCGCCGAACTGTTGCGGATGTGCGCGATATGCAGTTCATCGAGCAGCCGTTCGGCCCGCTGATCGACTTCATCGGCGGACAACTGGCGCAGTTCGAGCACGGCCTTGATGTTCTCGATGACCGTCAGCTTGCGGAAAACCGAGGCTTCCTGCGGGAGATAGGAAACGCCGAGCCTGGCGCGCCGGTGGATGGGCAAGTGGGTGATCTTCCGGTCGTCGAGGAAAACATCGCCCCCATCGCAGGCGACCAGGCCGACCACCATATAGAAACACGTGGTCTTGCCGGCCCCGTTCGGCCCCAGCAGGCCGACCACTTCACCGCTGCGCACTTCCAGAGAAGCATCCTGGACGACGGTACACTTCTTGTAACGCTTCCTGAGCCTGTGCGTGGTCAGCGTACTGCCTGGGTTGGAATCGCCGGACATCGTTCAATCGTCTTCGTGGTGGCCACTGCATAGAACGTGGCGGATCGTCTCGCCGGAAAAGCCGCGGCGCGCCAGAAAATTCGCCTGGCGCGCCCACCCGGCGGCATCGGGCGGAACGCCGGCGCCGCCGTATTTGCGCCGCCATGTCTCGCTGGCCCGCGCCAGTTCGTCCTTTGCCCCGGCGAGCGTCCTGTCTACCAGTTCGTCGCTGACACCCGCGGCACGCAACTCCTGAGCGAGCCGCGCATTGCCGAAGCGCGCGCCGCGCGCGCGCATGCGCATTTCCGCGTAGCGCGCATCGGAGAGCAGGCGGCGCGAAACGAGCTCGTCCAGCACGGTGTCGATTTCCTCGATGGATTCGGTATGCGACGCGAGCTTTCGCGCCAGCTCGGCGCGCGCGTACTCACGGCGGGCCAGCAGTCGCAGCGCGCGCTCGCGCAGACTCGGTTCGGTCATCGGCGGCTCATTCCGCGGCACTGGGCGGCACGGGCGAAGGGACGTTCACCGCCGCGCGGATTTTTGCCTCGATCTCTCTGGCGATTTCCTGATTGGTCTTGAGGAATTCACGCGCGTTGTCCTTGCCCTGACCGATCTTCTCGCCCTTGTAGGCGTACCAGGAACCGGACTTATCGACCAGCTTGTGCGTCACGCCCAGCTCGATGATTTCACCCTCACGCGAAATTCCCTCGCCATAGAGGATGTCGAAGATCGCCTCGCGGAACGGCGGCGACACCTTGTTTTTGACGACCTTCACCTTGGTTTCGTTGCCGATCATCTCGTCACCCTTCTTGATGCCGCCGATACGGCGGATGTCGAGACGCACGGAAGCGTAGAACTTGAGCGCGTTGCCGCCGGTCGTCGTCTCCGGGTTGCCGAACATCACGCCGATCTTCATGCGGATCTGGTTGATGAAGATGACCAGCGTGTTGGTCCGATTGATGTTGGCCGTGAGCTTGCGCAGCGCCTGACTCATCAGGCGGGCATGCAGGCCGGGCAGCGAATCGCCCATTTCGCCCTCGATCTCGGCCTTGGGCACCAGTGCCGCGACGGAATCGATGACCACCACGTCCACGCTGCTCGAACGCACCAGCATGTCGGCGATTTCCAGCGCCTGTTCGCCGGTATCCGGCTGCGAGATGAGCAGGTCGTCGAGTTTCACCCCGAGTTTCTGGGCATAGACCGGATCGAGCGCGTGTTCGGCGTCGATGAACGCCGCCGTACCGCCGAGCTTCTGGATTTCGGCGACGACCTGCAAGGTCAGCGTGGTCTTGCCGGACGATTCCGGGCCGTAGATTTCGACGACCCGGCCGCGCGGCAGGCCGCCGACACCGAGCGCGATGTCCAGCCCGAGGGAGCCGGTGGAGACGACTTGCAGATCCTTCTCGACGCTGCCCTCGCCCATCTTCATGATCGACCCCTTGCCGAACTGCTTCTCGATCTGGGCCAATGCGGCGGCCAATGCTTTCGCCTTGTTGTCGTCCATTACGCTTCCTTTTTGAAATGGCGGAAGATTATCTCACGTTCGACGCTCGTTCATCCGGGAAACGCCGATTTCCCGGCGCGGCTCCATCCTCCGTCTTCTCTCCCCCGTCCCCTGATCACGCCGGCAAACCGTCCGCCGGCGGCGCCAGCCGCTCAAGCAATCCGGCCAGGGCGCAGGCCACCGATTGCGCCCGGACCGCCTGCCGGTTTCCGGTAAAGTGGCGGGTTTCGGTCGTCGTCCCCACGCCGCGGCCCGTCCACGCCAGACACACCGTGCCGGTCGGCTTTTCCGCCGATCCGCCGTCGGGGCCGGCGATTCCGGTGATGGCCAGCGCCCAGTCGGCGCGGCTGTGGCGCAACGCCCCTTCGGCCATGGCCACGGCGACGGCCTGACTGACCGCGCCGTGCGCCGCCAGCGTTTGTTCCGGCACGCCGAGCATTTCCTGTTTGGCGGCATTGGAATAGGTGACGAAGCCGCGCTCGAACCACGCCGAGCTACCGGCGATCGACGTCAGGCACTGGCTTGCCCAACCGCCGGTACACGATTCGGCGACCGCCAGCGTCAGGCGGTCGCCGAGCAAAGCCAGGCCGACGCGCGCGGCCAGTATTTCCAGCGAGGATTGATCGAAGAAACTCATGTGCCGAACCCTGTCATGAAATGACCCAACACCACCAGCGTCAGAACGGTATAAAGACCCGCCACCAGATCATCCGCCATGACCCCGAAACCGTTTTTGACCCGCTCGTCGAAAAAACGTGCCGGCTGGGGCTTGACGATATCGAAGAAGCGAAAGAGCAGAAAGGCCGACAACTGCCATGCCCAGGCCGGCGGACAAACGAACAGAACCAGCCAGAACGGCACGATCTCGTCCCAGACGATACTGCCATGATCGGCCACGCCGAGGTCATCGCCGGTACGCCGCGCGGCGAAGATGCCGGCAACGTAACAGACCAGCAGGACGGCCACGAGTTCGGCATCCGCCATCACGCCGCGCAGCAGCGGATAGGATGCCCACGCGAAGAGCGTGCCGACGGTTCCCGGCGCGAACGGCGACAGGCCGCTGCCGAAACCGCAGGCCACCAGGTGCGCGGGATGCGAGAAAAGAAAGCGCAACGGCGGCGCCTCAGTGGTCTTGATCCTGAGCAAAATGATCGAATCCTTTCCGGTTGACCGCCATCGGCTCGCCACGCTCACCGATCAGGCGGATTTCTCCCCGTCCCCCGGCTCCGGCGAATCCGCCGACGCGCCACAGCGGAAGATCGAGTTCGACCGACAGTCCGGCCAGTTCCTCGCGTTTTTCCGGCGCTGCCGAGAAGGCCAGCTCGTAATCGTCGCC
>JAITAJ010000173.1 GCA_031284185.1 Accumulibacter sp.
AAGAACGTGGAAAAATGGCAATCGCCGCCGGATTCATGGGTGAGGCCATCGCCGTCTCCGCCGTTGCCTTTACGGGAAAAACTGGCCGGTTTGGAGAGGGACATGGCGGCGCCGAGTTCTGGCGGGCCTTGGGCGCATGTTCGGACGACAGAGCGGACGCGGCCTGGGCTTTGGAAAATCGCTGCGTGGAGGCGGTCTCTCCGTCCGGGCCGAAATCGGCACTGGCAATGGCAAGGGTAGCAAGAAGGCGGGCGAGGGCGAATTTTCCATCAGGATCGATGAGGCTGGCATTGGCGGGCGGAAGAAGCGCGAGTCGGCTCCCGGCGCCGCGACAACGCCGGCGCGGATTGCTCCTCATGCAACGAACTCAGGCATTACTGACGATCCCTTCCGCATACGTGGCGCGGTTCCTTCGGCGTTTGCCCTCCGAGGGGGAAATTCCATCGGCCCCATGATTCGAGAGGGCAAGAAAGCATGGCGGCGCGAAGCGCCGCGTAACCAGACTGTCTTCTGTCATCTCAAATCGCTGTCCTCTGAAATATCTGTCCCCTGAAATCTGTTTTCTGGTAGGCTGAGTTCGCTTCGTCCTTCAAGGCCGGGGTTTCAAACCGGAGTTGGTTTTACGATGAGCAACGAAACGGATCGAGAATCGGTTCCAGAGCCTCCCAACCCGATCGGGATGGATGGCATCGAGTATATCGAGTTCACTACCTCGAAACCCCAGGCGCTGGGCGGTGTACTGGAGCGGATGGGGTTTCGCCCGGTGGCCCGGCATCGTTCGCGCGAAGTCGAGCTGTACCGCCAGGGATCGATGAACCTCGTCGTCAATTCGCATCCGGCCGACATCCCCCGCGCCATCACGCCGGTCGAGCATCCGGTCATCAGCGCCGTGGCGATCCGGGTGCGCGACGCCGATGCCGCGTACCGGCGCGCGCTGGATCTCGGCGCATGGGAAGTTCCCGCTCATGCGCGCGCGATCGAACTGACCAGACCCGCCATCCACGGCGTTGGTGAAAGCCTGATTTATTTCGTCGACCGTTATGACGAATTTTCGATCTTCGACATCGATTTCCGCGC
Source organism: Accumulibacter sp. (assembly GCA_031284185.1). Classification (GTDB taxonomy): domain Bacteria; phylum Pseudomonadota; class Gammaproteobacteria; order Burkholderiales; family Rhodocyclaceae; genus Propionivibrio. Next base: position 1,078 of record JAITAJ010000173.1, read on the forward strand.
CATTCCGGGCGTTGTCCCGCATCCGCCGGCCATCAACGACATGCGCTATTTCGGGCTCGTGCAGTATGTCGGCATCGGTCGCACGCTCGACTGGAGCGAGTTCTACGGGCAGATTCTGGGTTTCCGCCAACTGCCCGACACGCTCCGCTTCGGCATCATGCCCAAGGGGGTGCTGCTGCAAAGCCCATGCGCCAAATTCTATTTGCAGTTGATCGAGCCAGACGCCGCGCAGTATGCCCCGATGGGGGAACACTTCCAGCGCATCGGCCTGGGCACGCCGGAGGTGGTCGGCACGGCCCGCGCGCTGGAAGAACGGGGCATCGATTTTCTCTCCACGGACAAGGTGCACACCACCGAACGGGGCGCGCTGACCACGGCCATGCTCGGCGGCGTGATGTTCGAGCTGGTTCGCGCCGAAAACGGGAAATAACGCCGTGCCGCTCAATTTCAATGATTTCGGCATCGATTGCGCATCAATGGCCGGATCGCTGGAAACCCGTCTGTCCGCCGCCTGTCAGGCCGGTTTCACGCATGTGATGATCGCCGCCGCCGACATCGTCGGCCATCCGGTGAGCGCCGAAACGGCGGTGCGGACGATCCACGACGGCGGTTTGCGCGTCACCGGCCTGAAGGCCCTGCGCGATTTCGAGGGGCTGTCCGGGAAACTGCACGCCTACAAGGTCGACGTCGCAAAATCGATGCTGCGGCTTTGCCGCCGCGTCGGAGGACGCCTGTTGCTGACCGAAGCGTCGGTATCGGCGCATGCCGACACCGACCCGGAAAAAATTGCCCGCGATCTGCGCAAGCTGGCATTCCTGGCCTTGCCGATGGGCATCCGCGTCGCCTTCAAGGGACTCTCGGGAAGCCGTACGGCGCGTGATTTTTCCACCGCCGCCGAAATCATTTCTCTGGCCGGCTGTCCCAATCTCGGGCTGGTCATCGACGTCCTCGACGCGATCGCCGCCGACACGCCGCTCGACGATCTCGATCTCGTTTTCCCCGACCAGATATTCCTCGTGCAACTCTCCGATTTCATGCTCCAGGAAATTCGTTCCGCCGACGAGCAGGCCGCCGCCGCGCATTTCCGCGTCTTCCCCGGCGAAGGCGCGCACAGCGAAGCCATCGCCCGCTTCATCGTCAAACTCAAGGAAATCGGCTATTTCGGTGATTACAGCTTCGACGTATATAACACCGACTACCTGCAAATGCCCGCCGAAACCATCGCCGACCGCGCCCGGCGGGCCGCCGAATGGCTCGGCGAAACGGTGCTGCGGCGGACTTTGCCCATCCCGTTTTTTTGAAATGAAGCGCAAAATTCTTGTCGTCGATGACGATAAACGGCTCGGTGATCTCTTGCATCGTTATCTGGGCGAGCAAGGTTTCAGCGTCCGCGTGGCGGAAAACGCGGAAGCGATGAACAAGGCGCTCACGCGCGACGGCTTCGATCTGATCATCCTCGATCTGATGCTGCCCGGCGAAGACGGCCTGTCGATCTGCCGCCGGCTGCGCGCCAGCGAGCCGCAACAGGCGATCATCATGCTCACGGCCCGGGGCGATGAGATCGACCGCATCGTCGGGCTGGAAATGGGCGCCGACGACTATCTGCCCAAGCCGTTCAGTCCGCGCGAACTGGTTGCCCGCATCCAGGCCGTGCTGCGCCGGCGGACTGCCGCCGTGCCCGGCGCGCCGGCCACGGAAAACAAGCTCATTACCTTCGGCAACGTGGAAGTCGACCTGGCCACGCGAGCCATGAAGCGTAACGGCGAGCCTCAGCCGTTGACCACCGGCGAGTTCGCCGTGCTCAAGGCCCTGCTCGAACATCCGCGCCAGCCGCTTTCGCGCGACCGTCTGATGGCGCTGGCAAAGGGCCGCGAACAGAACCCGTTCGACCGCGCCATCGACGTGCAGATATCCCGTCTGCGCAAGCTCATCGAACCCGATCCGGCCACGCCGCGCTACCTGCAAACGGTATGGGGGTTCGGCTACGTGTTCATTCCCGACGAAACGGTCCGATGACGGGCGGTGATACGCGCATGTTCATTCCGCAAACGCTCTTCGGACGCACCTTTCTTCTCGTCAGCCTGCTGATTTTCGTCTCCGGGGGAAGCTGGTTCGCCCTGTTCAGCCTCGCCGAGCGCGAGCCGCGCGCCTTGCAGCTCGCGGAACTCACCGCGAGCATGGTCAATCTGACCCGCGCCGCGCTCGTCGCCGCCGATCCCGCGAAGCGCCTCGCCCTGTTGCGGGATCTCGCCGACAGCGAGGGCGTCCATCTCTACCCGCGGGAGGATTCCGATGCCGTCATACCGCTGCCGGGCACCTATTTCTTCGACACGATGAAGCAGGCCGCCCTCGAACGGCTCGGTCCGCGCACGCGGTTTGCCAGCGAAGTCAACGGGCTGCCCGGAGTATGGGTCAGCTTCTCGATCGACGACGACGACAATGACTACTGGCTGATGCTCCCCGGCGAGCACGCGCGGGAATTCGTTCCCGGACAATGGCTCGGCTGGGGCGCCGCCTCGCTGGCGCTGGCGCTGTTCGTGGCCTGGCCGACCGTCTTCCGCGTCACCCGGCCGCTGCGCGCCCTGGCCGCCGCCGCCCGGGCGCTCGGCGAAGGCCGCTATCCCGAACCCGTGCGGGAAAGCGGCGCCAGCGAACTCAGGCGGGTGGCCGAGGCTTTCAACCGCATGTCCGACGATCTGAAACAGAACGCGGCCGAACGCGCGCTCGTGCTGGCGGGACTCTCGCACGATCTGCGCACGCCGCTGGCCCGTCTGCGTCTGGAGAGCGAGCTGTCGATCGCCGATGATCTCGCGCGCGAGGCGGCCATCGCCGACATCGAGCAAATGGACGCCATCATTTCCCAGTTTCTCGATTACGCGCGCGGCGAAGGCGACGAGGCGCCGGAGGAGGCCGACATCAACGCCCTCGTCGAACAGCTGGCCGCCCGTCACGCTCGCGTCTCGGCCGCGCCCCGGCTCGACCTGGGAAGGCTTCCCGGCAAAACGCGCGTCCGTCCCAAGGCATTGACGCGCGCCCTCGTCAATCTGCTCGACAACGCCCGCAAATACGGCGCCGAACCGTTCGCCGTCAGCACCCGGCGCGAACGCGATGAAATCGTCATCGATATCGCAGACAGTGGCCCCGGCGTTCCCGAAACCGAACTCGAATGGATCAAACGTCCCTTCACACGCCTGGAAAGCGCCCGCACCGACACCACCGGCACCGGCCTCGGCCTTGCCATCGTCGAGCGCGTCGCTCGCCTGCACGGCGGAGGATTCGAGCTGCGCAACCGTCCCGAAGGCGGTCTGATCGCCCGGCTGCGGCTGCCCAGAGGACAGTTTCAGAGGGCAGAGCGAGGGGACGGAAGACAGTAAACCTTGCCACGTCATGCTTCAATGGGGCGATTGGGATGGGCCAGCCACGGCCATCGTTTTGCGCGGACGGGAAAAGCCCTCGACACATCGGCTTCTGTGCTATATTCCACCGCTCTCCGTGTCCCGGCGGGTTCCGTTCGGGATGCGGGGAACACGACAGGTATCCGCGCCGCGTCAGTGGCCGGATGAAACGGGAACAGGGTGCGTGGGTTTTCCATAAGGCCCTGACTGCCCCCGCAACGGTAAACAAGCGCAGGCGCGTTATGGCTGTGGATCAGGGAAACAGCCAGTCACTGGACTCTTGCATGTGCGGCATCGCATGTCCGGGAAGGCGGCGCGTTCCGACGCCTCATGGGTGTCGACTTGTCAGTCCGGAAACCGGCCTGCCGTCTTTCGACATTCCTCCGACCGGGGGAACTTGTTGCGATGGACCGTCTACGGGGAACTGGACGGCGGCAGCCGCCGTCATTTGCCATGAATGACAGGATTTGTCGCTGATCGGGTGCGGATGGTTCAAACCGGAGACGATCATGCAGGATTGGCAGTTTCCCACGCCCGCTTTCCTACCGCGCCTAACCGGCCCCGCCTTGGCCGTTCGGCAACAATCCGGCCAATCTTCCGGGCGCTCCGGGATGAGACCGCGCCTCGTCCGCCGCGCGGGCGGATGGTCGCTCGGCTGCCTCCAGGGCGGCGTGGGTCTGGCGTTCGCGGCTCTGGCATGGAGCCTCGCGGCAACGGCGTCCGGCGACGAACGAGGTGACGCCCGCCCGCCCGCCGCGTATCCGCCGGTCACGGTGCAGGTCTGCGGCGCGCCGGCGCGTTTCGACACGCCGCCCAGACGCGCGGTCACGCATGACGTCAACCTCACCGAGATGTTTCTGGCGCTCGACCTCGAGGATCGGATGGCGGGCTACAGCGGGATTCGCTCCTCCAAGACCGTCGCGCCGGAGTATCGCGCCCGACTGGAAAGGCTGCCCCTCTTGTCGGACAAGGGCCTGAGCCTGGAAGCCCTCGTCGGCGCGGGCGCGGATTTCGTCTTCGGGGGCTGGAGCTACGGCTTCCAGCCCGGCGAAGTCACGCCCGAGGCGCTGGCGCGGTTCGGCATCGGCTCCTACATCCTGAGCGAATCCTGCATTCGCGTCGGCGCGCGACGGAAAGTCTCGCTGGAAGATACCTTCGACGACCTCCTCAATCTGGGCCGCATCTTCCGGATCGAAGCGCGCGCCCGCGCCTTCATCGACCGCCAGCGGGCCGAACTGGCGAAAATCGCCGCGGCGCTCTCCGGCGTGAAGACCCGCCCGCGCGTCTTCGTCTACGATAGCGGCGAAACCGTCCCGCTGACCACCGGGCGCTTCGCCATGCCGCAGGCGATGATCGAACTGGCGGGCGGCGCGAACATATTCGACGATCTGCCCAACAGCTGGATGCGGGCCAACTGGGAAGACGTCATCCACCGCGACCCGGAGTGGATCGTCATCATCGATTACGGACAGCCCAACGCGGCGGGCAAGATCGCCTTCCTGCTCGCCAGGCAGGAACTCGCGCAGGTGACGGCGATCCGGGAACGCCGCTTCGTCACGCTCGACTACGCCGCCGCCACGCCGGGGCCGCGCAATGTCGAAAGCGTCCGCGCGCTGGCAAAAGCCCTGCATCCCGAAGCCTTCCGCTGATTCCCCGCCATGAGCTCCCGCCGCCTCGTCCTGCTGCTGATCTTCCTGTGCCTCCTGTTGCTGGCCTCGATCAATCTTGCCGTCACGCTGGGGCCGGTCGAGATTTCCGGCGCCACCACCTGGCGAATCGCGTATTCCGAGGCGCTGCGCCTCCTCGGCCTCGATTCGCCCACCGGGGAATGGACGCCTGCCCAATACAACATCATCTGGCGGATTCGTTTCCCCCGGGTCTTGCTGGCCGCGCTGGTGGGGAGCGCCCTGGCCGTGGTGGGCGTGACCATGCAGGCGATGGTGCGCAATCCGCTCGCCGACCCCTATCTCTTGGGCGTCTCTTCCGGCGCCTCGGTCGGCGCGGTCAGCGTGCTGGCTCATGGCGCGTTTGCCTTTGCCGGCGATCATGCCATGTCCCTGGGCGCCTTTCTCGGCGCGGCGCTCGCCTCCGCGCTGGTGTATCAGGTGGCCCGGATCCACGGCCATCTGTCCGCCGCGCGCCTGATTCTGGGCGGCGTGGCCGTGGGCTATTTTCTCTCCGGCCTCACCAGCCTGATGACGCTGACCGCCGATCAGCGCGAGCTGGCGCGCTCGGCGCTCTCCTGGATACTGGGGAGCGTGGCGGGCGCGCAATGGAGCCATCTGGGCCTGCCGTTTCTGGCCTTCGCGCTCTGCGCGCTCGGGCTGTTTTCGCAGTCCCGCGCCCTGGACGCGCTGCTATTGGGCGACGAAACGGCCTCGACGCTGGGCGTGGATGCCGCCCGGATTCGCCGCGCCCTGTTTCTGATCACCTCCTTCCTGACCGGAATCATGGTGGCCGTGAGCGGCGCGATCGGCTTCATCGGCCTGATGGTGCCCCATGCCACGCGGATGCTGGTCGGTTCCGGGCATCGCCGGGTGTTGCCGGTCGGCGCCCTGACCGGCGCGATCTTCCTCGTCTGGGTCGACGTCATCGCCCGCACCGCGTTTCAGCCCATCGAAGTCCCGGTCGGCGTGATCACGGCCCTCCTGGGCGGCCCGTTCTTCGTCTGGCTGCTCTGCCGCCACGGGCGGACGCCGGGAATGCGCTCATGAGGCTGGAAACCGAAGCCCTCCGCTGGGAAAAGGACGCCCGGCGCATCGTCGACGAAGTTTCGCTGCGCGTGGCTCCCGGAGAATTCGTCGGGCTGATTGGCCCCAACGGCAGCGGCAAATCCTCGCTGCTGCGCATGATCTATCGCGTGCTGCGTCCCAGCGCCGGTTGGGTCGCGCTGGACGGGCAATCGGTATGGCGCCTGTCGGCGCGAGAAAATGCCCGGCGCATGGCGGTGCTCGCGCAGGAAAACGGCGGCGAATTCGATTTTTCCGTCCGCGAGGTCGTCTCGATGGGGCGCACGCCGCACAAGACCTTCTTTGCCCAGGATCGCGCCGAAGACCGCGAGGCGGTCGACGCGGCCCTTCGGCGCGTCGGCGCGGCACACTTGGCGGAACGCTCCTTCCTGACGCTCTCCGGCGGCGAGAAGCAGCGCGTCCTGATCGCGCGCGCCCTCGCCCAGGAAGCCCGCGTCCTGGTG
>JAITAJ010000189.1 GCA_031284185.1 Accumulibacter sp.
CCGGTCTCGAAGAGGAGGGTGAGCATCCGCCGCCAGAGCTGCACGGCGGGCAGCTTGCGAAAGAGCTTGATCTCGCCGCGCGCCGCCCTCTCCTCGTGGGCGAGATAGCTTTCTGCGAAGGCGCGCCCGAATTTGTCGTGCAGGTCGGGCGTCTCGTCGGGGGAAAAGAGCGTCCATTCGCCATTTTCCATGACGCGCTGCATGAAGAGATCGGGAATCCAGTGCGCGGTGTTCATGTCGTGGCAGCGGCGGCGCTCGTCGCCGGTATTCTTGCGCAGTTCCAGGAATTCCTCGATGTCCAGGTGCCAGGTCTCCAGATAGGCGCAGACCGCGCCCTTCCTTTTGCCGCCCTGATTGACCGCCACCGCCGTGTCGTTGACCACCTTGAGGAAGGGAATCACGCCCTGACTCTTGCCGTTCGTGCCCTTGATGCGGCTGCCCAGGGCGCGGATCGGCGTCCAGTCGTTGCCCAGACCGCCGGCGTATTTTTGCAGCAGGGCGTTTTCCTTCAACGCCTGGTAGATGCCTTCCAGATCGTCCTCCACCGTGGTGAGATAGCAGGAGGAAAGCTGGGAATGCCGGGTGCCGGAATTGAAGAGGGTCGGCGTCGAGCACATGAAATCGAAGCGGGAAATGAGGTCGTAGAATTCGATGGCGCGGGTCTCCCGGTCAATCTCGTTCAGCGCCAGCCCCATAGCCACGCGCATGAAAAAAATCTGCGGCAGTTCGACGCGGCGCTCCTCGATGTGCAGGAAATAGCGGTCGTAGAGGGTTTGCAGGCCGAGATAGGTGAATTGCAGGTCGCGTTCGGGCTTCAGCGCCGCCGCGAGGCGGGACAGGTCGAATTCGGCGAGGCGCGCATCCAGGAGTTCGGCCTCGATGCCCAGTTTCACGAAGCGGGGGAAATAATCCTTCGTCGCCGCCGCCGCCGCTTCCGGGGAGAGTTCCTGACCGGCTTCCCGTCCGAGGACTTCCTCGCGCAGCGCGAAGAGGGTGAGGCGCGCCGTCACCTTGTCATAGACCGGGTCCTGCTCGATCAGGGTGCGCGCGGCAAGGGTGAGCGCCGTGTAGACCTCGGCAAGCGGCATGTTGTCGTAGAGATTCTTGAGCGTCAGTTCGAGCACGGCCTCGGCGTTGGCCTCGTCCAGCCCGTCGCAGGCGGAGGCAAGGCGCGCGCGCAGGGCGGCGACATCCAGCGGACGCCGCTCGCCCGCCACGGCGACATGAATGCCGGAATCGGCGGTCTTGCCCCGCCGCGCTTTCTGGGCGGCGCGCTCCCCGGCGCGGCGCTCGCGGTAGAGCACATAGGCGCGCGCCACATCATGCTCGCCCGCCCGCATCAACGCGAGTTCCACCTGATCCTGTATCGTCTCGATATGCACCGTGCCGCCCGCCGGATGGCGACGCAAGAGGGCTTCCACCACATTGCGGGTAAGCCGCGCCACGACTTCCCGAATGCGGACGGAAACCGCGCTCTGCGCGCCCTCCACGGCCAGGAACGCCTTGGACAAGGCCAGCGCGATCTTCTCCGGCTGGAAGGCGGCGATGTCGCCGTTGCGCCGGATGACTTCCAGGCTGGAGGTATATGCCTCCGGGATGCTTCCCCCGGCGCTGGATTCGTGGATACCGACGGCTTTCTGGAGCGGATGCTCCGGACTCAATGAACTATGCTGCATTTTCCAACGCTCCCAGGTTATCTGGCGATGGCGCGCGGCGGGAGATGGGCCAGGGGCCATCGTCCGGGTAATACCCGCTCCATCAGGCAAGACAAAACCGACAAAAAAATCAAACGAAAGACAATTGTGGAATAAAGCGGCGGAAGCGCAACATCCCCCGCCGACCGGATTCCCTTGACCATTGCAATGGCCCCGGAGTGTAGGATGAGGAACCGGCAGCGTCAAGAGGAAGACACAATATACAGTGGTTTATTTTGTCCGGGGTACTATATATGGTATGTCGCACGGCGACCGATCCCATGGAGGCGCTTGGCCCCGGAATGCTGCTCCAGCATCCTTGACAAGTAGTTGTGCTATATTTGCGCCCTGTTGAATAAATCATCGAAGCATTTGCGGGGTGTCTTGATCTTTCCCCCGGTCTTTTTCCCTGTGATCGATGAGTTGGCTGATTTGCGCCGCCGTGTTGGCGGCGTCGCATTTTTGAGGAAATTACATGGAACAAAACGCTCCGGCTCCCAATCCCCTGGAACGCCGCCTGGATATCTCCATTGCCCGCGAGGCGCTGGAGAGCGCGACGGAAGAACGTTTGAAGCGCATGGGGCGCAACGTGAAGATACCGGGTTTCCGGCCCGGCAAGGTGCCTTTTTCCGTCCTTCGCCAGCAGTACGGCGCGGGCGCGCGGCACGAGGCGTTGTCCGAAGCGTTGCAGGCGGCCTTCGGCGAGGCGGTGACGACACAGAAACTCAATGTCGCCGGCCTGCCGCGCATCGAGGAGAATGAGAGCGAGAACAACGAAACGCATCTTGCCTTCGCCGCCATTTTCGAGGTGTATCCCGAATTTACCCCCGGCGATCTGTC
>JAITAJ010000202.1 GCA_031284185.1 Accumulibacter sp.
GACAGAGGCTTGCTGTTTGCCGTGTCATCGCTTTTTACATTTCATTTCTGGTCGCCCGCATTTCCGTATCCCCTTCGCTTTCCGCTTTCAGGAATTCCTGCGTATGCGCCAAGGGCAAGTCACGATCCCAAGCCGTTCGGCGCGGCTTCGCGCGGGCGCGGGATCGTCGATTCGTTTCGCTCACACGCTTGGCAGGAGGCGATGCGGCTGTAATCCCGCCAGGGCTTCGCTGACCCGCTCATATTGCGCGCGCGCCGGCGCGTTGCCGGAATTCGCCGCGAGCGCGGCGGAGAGCGCCGCCGCCGCCGCGGAAAGCACACGGGCGGCGGCGGCGACATCATAGACGAGCAGGTCATGGGCCGCGACGATGGCAAGCAGACGCATGGACAGATAGGGCAGCGGAGACCACAATTCCCCCTTCCGGCAGGCTTCAAACGCCGCCTGATAAATCGGCAGAGTGTATTTGTCGCCCGGATGCGCCATCAGCAGTTCCCCCATCGCTTCCAGCGCGGCGGCGGGCGGACGGGCGGCGGCGGCGCTCAGTTCCGCTTCAAACGGATCCGTCACCGCCCTGCCCCGGCCGCCGAGGCTCTCCAGCCATTGCCGCGTGACGCCACCGGCGAAGGGCGTGCCGTCGTCGAAGGTGAGGGTGAACATTTCCGGGAAACGATGGACAAAGGCGAGGACTTCACCTTCCAGCGCCAGACGGGCCGCCTCATGGCCCGGCCCAAGCTCCGCGAGCGCCCGAACGGAAATACGGCACAAATCCAGCCAGTAGATATAGGCGCTGGCTTGCGATTCCGCCATGCGCAAGGCTTTCTCACATTCCCCGGCGTCGAGGAGCGTGTTCAGACCCGGTAAAACGTGTTCTTCCGGCGCGGGAATCCGGGTACGCCCGCTTTCCGCCGGGGGGAGCCGATCCAGACCCGCCCACAGCGCGACGCGGCGCAGCATATAGGCGGCGGGCAGCGACATATCTTTCGAGAACAGATCGTCCGCCGCGTCCAGGCAAAAACGGGCGCTGGCGGAAAGAAAGGCGGCGACGGGCGCGTCGCTGGCAAGCTCGGGCGCGCTGATGGTGGGCGCGGCCTTTTGAACCGGGATGCTTTGGACGGGCGCGGCCACGGGAGGCGCTTCTTGCGCGGGCGCGGCGGGCGCTTCCGGTGGCGAGGGCAGACGGAGGAGTTGCGCGCGCAGCAGACGCAGGCGCAAGGGGTTGTCCGGCTCGGCGGCGCTGATGGTCTGATCCAGCGAGGTCAGCTGCGCCTCCGCGATTTCCTTGACCCGCGCGCTCAGGTATTCCGGTTTGGCATGTTCCAGCCAGGCCGCGACCTGTTCCTGCCACCAGTCGATCGCTCCCATCCGCGCCCGCGTCCTGGAAGGAAACAGGCTGCTCCAGTAGTTTGCGCACATTTCCGCCAGCAGCGTAGCCCCGGCGGATATCCCTTCCTCGCCATGCAGATACAAAAAGGAAGCCGCCAGCCAGGAAGCCACGCTGATGTCCTTGCCCAGCGTGGCGAGCAATTCCGCGCCCAGAACGGCGACCTTGCCCCAATCCGGGCTGGAGGCTTCAGGCAGAATGGAGGTGAGTTTGTCGATTTCCTGCCGGAGTTCGGAAAACCGGGCGTCATCCCGCACCGACCGCCCCGCCGGCGCGTCACCGGGAATGGGCACTCTGCCCGCGGCAATCTGGGCCGGATCAGGGGTGGACACGAGTTTCTCCAGGAAAGGAAAAGCCAGGGCCGCCATTCTAGCAGCTTCAGAGGGCAGATTTCAGAAGATGGACTTCCTCCTCGCCCAGACGCCGACGGGGGCGCTTTTCAAGGACAGCCCCCTTCGCGCCAAACTCCCCAGGAAACTTCGCTCTCCTTCCTCCACGGGCCTGTGACACCCCTCACTTCGGAAGCTCACCGCGCGGATAAAAAACGCCTGCCTTTGAACTCGCTGGCCGTCTTCTCAAACCGCTGTCCTCTGATGGTTGACAGACCCAAATTCGTCGTGCAAAGTGTCCATCTAACATACAAGTTGGAGGGTAAACGGATGAAAAAGGCATTTGAAGTCGAAAATCCCGACCGGAAACTCAGCCCGATCACCGGCATGACGCGCCGGCATTACATCGACCTGGCGAAGTACCTGCTGGAAAAAGCCTTCAAGTACGTCGATTCCGTCGAAACGCCGTTGAATTTCCCGATCGTGCCGGGGAAGACCTATCCTCAGCCCAACGCGCCGGACTGGCGTTATCGCGCCGCGGAGTTTGAAGCGCTCGAACGCACGTTCACATTGGCCGGGCCGTTGATCCACCTCGATCCGGAAACGACCATCAAGGGTATCCGCCTGCGCGATTACTATTGTTTGCAGTTTTACCGCGCCTTCACGCAGGGACATCCCAATTCCATCCCTTATCCCGAAGACCTGCCCGATTCCAATTACCAGTTCACCTGCGAGTTCGGCGGTCTGTTCAAGACCTTGCTGCTGATGCCCGACGCGCTCTGGACGCATTTCACCCAGAAGCAGAAGGATGAAATGGTGGTGACCATCTCCAAATGGGCACATCACCGGACGACGCAGAACAACTGGCGCATCTTCAACATCATCGCCCTTTCGTTTCTGGCCAAACACGGTTATCCGATCGACGAAGACCTGCTCGAAAGCCATCTGATGTGGGTCGTGTCGTATCACTCGGGCGACGGCTGGTATCTGGAACAGACCTACAACTACTATTCCATCAGCCTCTTCATCGTATATACCACCATCTGGAACCGGGCGTTCGGCGATGAGCGTTATCCCGGCATCTCGGCCGTCATCGAGCAGTCGGCATCCAAACTGATGGAATCCATCACGTCGTTTTTCGGGCGCAACGGCTACATCAACATGTGGTCGCGCAGCATCTGCTACCGGACCTGGGTTTCCGGCGCGTTTCCCGTGTCGTTCATGTTGAAGAGCGATCCGCCGGTGGATGCCGGCTGGGCGCGCAGGCTCTGTTCGGGGTCGCTGCTCCAGTTCGTCGCCAAGGAGGATTTCTATTACAACGACATCCCCAGCCTCGGCTTCTACGGACGAAAGGAGTACATGGTGCAGGACTACAGTTGCGCCGGCAGCCCCTTCCTGATGTTCCTGCCGTTCATCTGTCTGGCCTTGCCGGAAGATTCGCCCTTCTGGACCTCGGTGGAAAACGATGGCTTCTGGGAAACGCTCGGCGAACGCTCGCAACGAGTCATCCTCGAAAGGCCGGGCCTCGTGCTGGTGAACCACGGCAAGACCGGCGCTTCCGAAATCGTCCCGGGAAAGACCTACTACGACGACCCGAATTATTCCAAGCTGGTATACAACACGCATTTCCCGTGGGAAGACCACGATCCGGAAGGCGGCACGGCGATGGAGTACAGTTTCCGCAGCCTCGACCCGCGCGATGTCCGTGGTGATGACGTCAATTTCTATCTGACCGGCAAATCGATTCAGAATGACGCTGTGAAGAACAAGTCCTTCACCATTTCCCAGGGCATGCTCTACAACGGGACGAGTCAGGGCGTGCTTTACCGTCAGGCGATCATGCGGAAGCCGCCGAACAACGGCGTCGGATATATCATCGATCTGGCGGAAATCACCGTGCCGGGCGGCGTCATCCGCGTCGATCGCGCGCGGCTGGCGTTTGAATACGAGTTGACGCTGGGACATTTCGGTCTTCCGCATACGGACGGGCGCGCGGCGCAAGTCAGAGAATATCCCGATAAAAAAGCCATCACGGCATCCATCCCGGGACGCAGCGTCGCCCTGATCGCGCCCTTCGGATGGGACAGGATCACGCACATGACGCACAGTGAACGCAATGCGGAAGCCGACGAGAGCACCGTGGTCTACGTCACGAAAACGCGCACGGCCAAGAATCCGCCGATGGAGCTGATGGTAACCGTCATGCTGCACAAGACCGACGATTCGCCCTGGACGGACGAGGAGCTTTCGCTCGTCGAATCGGTGGAAGTCTGCAAACTGATGCCGTCCGGCTCGGCGCTGGGTGCCCGTATCACGCTGAACAACGGCGAAAAGTACGAAATAGACTTCAAGGATATCGACGGAAAGCGAACCTGTTGACATTTCAGAGGACGGAAATTTGAGAAGACAGAAGACAGGTAATTCAGAGGACAGAAATTTGAGAAGACAGAAGACAGGTAATTCAGAGGACAGAAATTTGAGAAGACAGAAGACAGGTAAACATGCGGCACTTCGTGCCGGATGGAAAGGAAAACCCGAGCGCCCGGTTTTTCCTTCCTCACCCGGCGCGAAGCGCCCAAGCTCATCTGTCTTCTGTCTTCTCAAACTGCTGTCCTCTGCCCCCTGTCCTCTGAACGGCGCGAAGCGCCGCAAGCTCATCTGTCTTCTGTCCTCTCAAACTGCTGTCCTCTGACCCCCCCTGTCCTCTGAAATCGGTTAGAATCGCGTAATCTATTTTCTGGTGTCCGAGCCATGAACATGATTACAGGATCCATCGTTGCCATCGTCACGCCGATGAATGAAGACGGAAGCCTCGACCTGCCCTGTCTGCGCAGACTCATCGATTTCCAGGTACGGGAAGGGACGAACGCCATCGTTATCGTCGGGACCACGGGTGAATCGCCGACCGTCGATGTCGAGGAACATCGGGAATTGATCCGCGTGGCCGTGGAACACACGGCGGGACGGATTCCGGTCATCGCCGGTACCGGCGCCAATTCGACGTCGGAAGCCATCGAAATGACGGAATTCGCCAAAAAGGTCGGCGCGGACGCGGCCTTGCTGGTCGTTCCCTATTACAACAAGCCGACACAGGAGGGGTTGTACCGCCATTTCAAGGCCATCGCCGAGGCCGTCGACATTCCGCAGATTCTTTACAACGTTCCGGGCCGCACGGTCGCCGATCTGTCCTCCGAAACGACCCTGCGCTTGGCGCAGCTTCCCCATATCGCAGGGGTCAAGGACGCGACCGCCAGCATGGACCGGGTCGCGGAACTCATCAATCGCGCGCCGCCGGGATTCTCCGTGTATAGCGGCGATGACGGGACGGCGTGCGCGCTGATGCTGCTGGGCGGCAAGGGCAACATCTCGGTCGTGGCGAACATCGCCCCGCGCCTGGTCAGCGACATGTGCGCGGCGGCGCTCGCGGGCGATCTCGCCAAGGCGCGGGAACTCAATTTCCGCATGAGCGGACTCTCCCGGCAACTTTTCTGCGAGGCCAACCCGATCCCGGTGAAATGGGCCTGCCAGCAGGCGGGACTCATCGGCGGCGGTATCCGGCTGCCATTGACGCCGCTGTCGCCGGAATTTCATGAGCGCGTCCGCGCCGCCATGCGCCAGGCCGGCGTACTGGAGTGACATGTCGTTGACAGGGGGTTCGATGAAAACAGTCGTTTGGCGGTTGACGCTCGGTTCGTTGGCCGTGGTATTGGCGGGATCACTCGCCGGATGCGCCAATTTGGGTCTCGAATCCAAGAAAATCGACTACAGGTCGGCTTCCACCGTCCGGGTGCCGGCGCTGGAAGTCCCGCCCGATCTGACCTCGCCCGCGCGGGATGACAGATTCGTCATATCCGATGCCGGCGGCAAGGGATCGGCGACGTATTCGGCGTATTCCGAAGAACGGGCGCAGACCGCCCAGCGGCCCACCGAAGTGCTCCCGGAAGTGGACAAGGCGCACGTCGAGCGCATGGGAAATCAGCGCTGGCTGGTGGTCAAGGAAACGCCGGACAAGCTGTGGGGGCAGATCAAGGATGTCTGGCAAGAACTCGGATTCCTGATCAGCGTCGATCTGCCGGAAGCCGGCGTGATGGAGACCGA
>JAITAJ010000341.1 GCA_031284185.1 Accumulibacter sp.
CAGGACATGTCGCCGGTGATGGTCGTGCAGCGCATGATCGGCGGCGCCGACAATCTGCCGCTTCTGGCCATTCCGTTTTTCATGATGCTCGGCTCGATTCTCAACTACACCGGAATCACCAAGCGCCTCCTGGTGCTTGCCGATGCCCTGTCGGGGCACATGCGCGGCGGGCTGGCGCAGACCAACGTGGTGCTCGGCGCGCTGATCGGCGGGCCGTCCGGCGCCGGTCTCGCGGACGCGGCGATGATCTGCAAGGTCCTGGTGCCGGAGATGAGCCGGAACGGTTACAGCCGTTCGTTCGCCGCCGCGCTGACCTCGGCGTCCGCCCTGCTCGGCCCGATTCTGCCGCCGGGCATCGGACTGATCATTTACGGTTTCGTCTCGGACACCTCGATCGGCAAACTGTTCATGGGCGGCCTGGGACCGGGCATCCTGTGCACCATCCTGCTGATGGTCGCGGTCGATTACGTGGCGCGCCGACGCGGCTACAAGGCGACCCGGGTGAAAATGGCCGGCATGGTGGAAATCGGCAAGGCGTCCATCGAAGCGTTCTGGGGCCTGATGCTGATGGTGCTGATCCTGGGCGGCATCCGCTACGGCATCTTCACGCCGACCGAAGCCGGCGCGGTGACCTGCCTCTACGCGCTGATCGTCGGCTTCGCCTACCGGGAGACGAGCTGGGCCGACGTCAAGACGGCGCTGGCCGAATCGGCGCGCGCCAACGGCTCGATCATGCTGATCCTGATGGCTTCCGCCGGATTTGCCTGGATCCTCATCTGGGAGGGCGTCGCGGCCCAGACGACGGAATTCTTGATGGGCATCTCCGATAGTCCGACGGTGTTCCTGGTGATCGTCAACGTGCTGCTGATCGTCGTCGGCATGTTCCTCGACGGCAACGCGGCGATCATCGTGCTCACCCCCTTGCTCATGCCGTCGGTTCATGCCCTGGGCATCGACCCGGTGCACTTCGGGATCATGATGATCTTCAACCTGTCGATCGGCGCCATCACGCCGCCGTTCGGCACGACGATGTTCCTGACCTGCAACCTGACCGGCGTCAGGATCGATGAATACATGAAGGAAATCGTTCCGTTCTACGTCGCGCTCCTGGTGACGCTGGCGGTGACGGCCTACTATCCGCCGCTGTCGTTGATACTGGCGAATTGGGTTCCCATGTAGATTGGACAGGAGGAATCATGAGATCCGTTTGTTTGAAACAGCCCGGCGACATCGCCATCATCGACGTTCCGATGCAGAGGCGCGAGCCGGGCGGAGTGCTGATCGAGGTGAGGAGCGTCGGCATCTGCGGTTCGGACATCGGCGCCTACAAAGGCGTCAACCCGCTGGTTTCCTACCCGCGCGTCATCGGGCACGAGATTGCCGGGGAAGTGGCCGAGGTGGCGGACGACGAAACGGAATTCCGGGTCGGCGACCGCGTCGTCATCGAACCCTACGTCTATTGCGGCAAGTGCCATCCGTGCTCGATCGGCCACACCAACTGCTGCGAGAACCTCGCCGTGCGCGGCGTGCACACCGAAGGCGGCATGGCCGAATACATCTCGCATCCGCGTCATCTGCTGCACCGGGTGCCGGACGGCATTCCCTGGCGCCTGGCGCCGCTGGCCGAGCCGCTGGTCATCGCCATGCACGCCATCCGGCAGGCCGAAGTCGAGGCCGGCCAGCACGTGGTGGTCACCGGCGCGGGCCAGATCGGTCTGCTGGCGGCGCAATACGCGCTGACCCTCGGAGCGGTTCCCATCGTCATCGATCCGATCGCCGAGCGCCTGACGCTCGCCCGCTCGCTGGGCGTTGCGTACACGTTCGATCCGATGGAGACCGACGCCGTGGCCGGCATCCTGTCCATCACCGAGGGGCGGATGGCCGAAGCGGTCGTCGAATGCTCGGGCAGCGCGCACGCCATCCGCGGCGCCGTTGGCTACGTCTCTTATGCCGGACACATCGCGCTGGTCGGCTGGCCCAAGGGGGAGGTTCCGATGCCGACGGCGCTGTTCACCAAAAAGGAGCTGACCGTGCGCGGCTCGCGCAACAGCGTCGGCCAGTTCCCCGAGAGTCTGCGCCTGATCGCCGCGGGCCGGGTCCGGGTCGAGCCCCTGCTGAGCAAAACCGTGTCGCTTGCCGAAACGCCGGCGATCGTGGCCGACATCGCCGCGCATCCTGAAAAATATCTCAAGGTGAACTGTGTTCTCTGACCCCTCGGAATTTTTGTTCGCCGGTTTTTATTCGTCTTGAATCCGTGCTCCTCTTCTCAACTCTCATCTCTTACACATCATGCAATTAGGAAAATACAGCTTCGGAATCGGTGACCGTTTCGCGCGTCAGGGCAAGGCGCAGCTACGCGCCATCATGAAGGCCAATGAAACCGGCCTGAACATCAGTCCGGTGTGGAACAAGTCGAATCGTGAACACCTCTATGTCCATTCGCGCCCGTCGGACGTGCGCCGTGAAGCGGATGCCGCCGTGGCGGCCCTGGGGTTCGGGGGCAAATATTTCGTCGATGCCGACCATATCAACCTGGCCACGGTCGAGCCTTTCGTGGAAACCGCCGATTTTTTTACCCTGGACGTCGCCGCGTTCATCGGTCAACCCAGCAGCGAGGCCGACGTCGCCGCCTTCGTGGCGTCGTGTGGCGGATATCGTGGCGAGCTTTCGATTCCCGGAATCGAAAAACCGATTCACGTGACCGAGGCGCTGTTGAAGGAAGTGGCCGGAAAATTCCTGTCGGCCATACGGCAGGCTTCCGAAATTCATGCCCATATCGCGGCGAGGAAAGGCGAGGGAAACTTCATCACCGAAGTTTCGATGGACGAGGTGGAAAGCCCGCAGACGCCCGTGGACATGCTTTTCATCCTGAAAATGATCGCCGACAGGGGTATTCCCGCGCAAACCATCGCGCCGAAATTCACGGGCCGTTTCAACAAGGGGGTCGATTATCGCGGTGACCTTCGGCAGTTTGCCCGCGAATTCGAGGACGACATCCGCGTGATCGATTTCGCGGTCAAGGAATTCGGGCTGCCCGAAGACCTGAAACTGAGCGTTCACTCGGGAAGCGACAAGTTCTCCATTTACCCGATCATGGGCGACATCGTCAAAAGACATGGCAAGGGTCTGCACGTGAAAACCGCCGGAACGACCTGGCTCGAAGAAGTCATCGGACTGGCCAGGGCGGGCGGCGACGGGCTTGCGCTGGCGAAGGAAATCTACGCCGGCTCGCATGGCAAGAAAGACGAACTCTGCGCGCCTTACCTCGACGTGATCGACATCGACGGCGCGAAACTTCCTTCGGTGGAAGAAGTCAGGGGATGGAGCGGCGAAGAGTTCGTCAATGCCTTGCGCCATATCCCCGGCAATCCCGAATACAACGCCAACTTCCGCCAGCTCATCCACGTGGCGTACAAAGTGGCGGCCGACATGGGCGAAAAATACGTTTCGATGCTCGAAAGATACAGCGACGTCATTGGCCGGTGCGTCGAGGACAACATCTACGAAAGACACCT